>WGBS01000001.1 GCA_015494165.1 Gammaproteobacteria bacterium
CCGGCGCTCCTCCGGCTCGCCGCCGCCGGGCTGGTGCCAGTAGACGTAGTCCCAGCGGTCGGCGTGGAAGGGGTCGCGCAGCACGGGCGTGCCCATCACCGCGCGCACCTGACGCCGGGTCATCCCGGGGCGCAGGCGGTCGACCATGTCCTGCGTGAGGATATTCCCCTGCGTGACGTCGACCTTGTAGACCGAGCAGCCGGCCGCGCTTGCAATGACGACGAGAGCAATGAGAAGCTTTTTCATTTGAAGGCGACGGTGGCCCCGCGACGGCGGCGCATGATAGCAGAGGCGCGGGGCCGCCGCAGGCCGGGGAGGAGGAGCGTCGTGGAGTCGCAGGACCTGCGCAAGGCGGGGCTCAAGGTCACCCTGCCGCGGATGAAGATCCTCGAGATCCTCGAGCGCAGCGCCGAGAGCGAGCAGCGCCACCTGAGCGCCGAGGACGTCTACAAGGCGCTGATGGAGGCGGGCGAGGAGATCGGGCTGGCGACCGTCTACCGCGTGCTGACGCAGTTCGAGCAGGCGGGGCTCGTCACGCGCCACCACTTCGAGGGCGGGCACTCGGTCTTCGAGCTCAACGCCGGCGGGCACCACGACCACATCGTCTGCGTGCGCTGCGGGCGGGTGGACGAGTTCGTCGACGAGACCATCGAGGCGCGCCAGAAGGCCATCGCCAGGAAGGCGGGCTACGAGATGACGGACCACTGCCTGTACATCTACGGCGTGTGCGCCGACTGCCGCGCCCGCGGCGAGGGCGGCTGAGGGAGGCTCAGGCGCCGGCGCGGCGCCGGGCCGGGCGCCCGCCCGCGGCGCGCTCGAGCATCTCGCGCGCGTGGGCGCGCGTGCGCTCCGTCACCTCCACGCCGCCGAGCATGCGCGCGATCTCCTCGACCCGGCCCCCGCCGTCGAGCGGGCACGCCTCGACGCGCGCGCGGCCGCGGGCGAGGCGCTTGTCCACGCGCACCTGGTGGTGGGCGCAGGCCGCCACCTGCGGCAGGTGGGTGACGCACAGGACCTGGCGGCGCTCGCCCAGCCGCCGCAGCTCTCGGCCCACGATCTCGGCCACACGCCCGCCGACGCCGCTGTCGACCTCGTCGAAGACGAGGCAGGGGATGGGGCTCGCCTCGGCGGCGATCATCTGGAAGGCGAGCGCGATGCGGGCGAGCTCGCCGCCGGAGGCCACGCGCGCCAGCGGCCGCAGGGGCTGGCCCGGGTTGGCCGTGACCAGGAAGGAGACCGCGTCGGCACCGTGGCGCGCGGGCTCGCGCGCGTCCTCGACGGCCACCTCGAAGCGCCCGCCGGCCATGCCGAGCTCGCCCATGGCCGCGGTGACCGCCTCGGACAGCGCCGCCGCCGTGCGCCGGCGGGCCTCGCTCAGGCGCGCGGCGGCCTCGCGCCATGCGGCCTCGGCGGCGGCTGTCTCCCGGCGCAGCGCCTCCAGGCGCTCGCCGGAGGACTCCAGGGCGTCGAGCTCGGCGCGCAGGCGCTCGAGCACCGCCGGCAGCTCCTCCGGCCGCACGCGGTGCTTGCGCGCGAGGTCGTGGAGCTGGCCGAGGCGGCGCTCGACCTCCGCCAGGCGCTCCGGATCGAGCTCCAGCCCCTCGAGGTAGTCGCGCAGGGTGGCGGCGGCCTCGTCCACGCGGATCAGCGCCTCGTCGGCCAGGGCGCGCGCCGGCTCGAGCGCCGGGTCCAGCCCGGCGAGGCGCTCGAGCTCGCCCGCGGCGCGGGCGAGCAGGGCGTGGGCGTTGGCCGCCTCGGCCTCGTAGAGGGCCTCGAGGGCGGCGCGCGCGCCCTCCAGGAGGCGTCCGGCATGGGCGAGGCGGCGGTGCTCGGCCTCGAGCGCGGCGATGCCCTCCGCGTCGAGGCCCAGGGCCTCCAGCTCGCCGGTCTGGTAGCGCAGCAGGTCGAGGCGCTCGTCGCGTCCGCCGCCCGCCCCTTCCAGGGCCTCGAGCGCGCGCAGCGCCGCGCGCCACCCGTCCCATGCCTCCGCCACGGCGGCGCGCAGCGCCCCGTGGCCGCCGTGGGCGTCGAGGAGCTCGCGCTGCGTCCCGGCGCGCACCAGGGACTGGTGCGCGTGCTGGCCGTGGACGTCCACGAGCAGCGCGCCGAGCTCCTGCAGGGCCTGCATGGTGACGGGGCGGCCGTTTATCCAGCCGCGCGAGCGGCCGTCCGCGCCGATGGTGCGCCGCAGCACGAGCTCGGCGCCCTCGTCAAGCTCGCGCTCGGCCAGCCAGGCGCGTGCCGCGGGGACGCGCTCGAGGTCGAAGACGAGGCTCACCTCGGCCCGCTCCGCGCCGGCGCGCACCAGCCCCGGCTCGGCGCGGTCGCCCAGCGCCAGGCCCACGGCGTCGACCAGGATGGACTTGCCGGCGCCGGTCTCGCCGGTGATGGCCGTCATGCCGGGGCCGAGCGCCAGCTCCAGGCACTCGACGATGGCGAGGTCGCGAAGGGCGATGTGGACGAGCACGCCCTGATGGTAGGCCGCCGGCGGCGCGGTGCAAGTGCCGCGGCGCCGGCGGCCGCCGGGCCGGCTCAGCGCAGCCAGCCGAGCTTGCGGCGCAGGATCTCGTAGGGGTCGTAGCCCGGCGGGTGGATGAGGCGCACCGGCGGGTCGCGGCGCGCCACCTCGACCCGGTCCCCGGGCTGCAGGTGGAACAGGTCCTGGCCGTCGCAGGTGACGGCCGCGTCCGGGTGGTGCCAGCCCCCGACAACCATCTCGATCCGGCTCGCGCCGCCGACGACGATGGGCCGGTTGCTGAGGGTGTGCGGGCAGATCGGCACCAGCACGAGGGCATCGAGGGAGGGGTGCAGGATGGGCCCCCCGCCCGAGAGCGCGTAGGCCGTCGAGCCCGTCGGGGTGGAGACGATCAGGCCGTCGGCGCGCTGGGCGCAGACGAAGCGCCCGTCGATCCAGGTCTCGACCTCGATCATGCGCGCCACGTCGGCCTTGTGCACCACCACGTCGTTGAGGGCGTCGGACTCGTGGAGCACGGCCCCCTCGCGCAGCACCCGGGCGTGGAGCAGGGCGCGGCGGTCCTCGACGTAGTGGCCGGCGAGCACCTCGCCGAGGCGGTCCGGGATCTCGTCCGGGGAGACGTCGACCAGGAAGCCGAGGCGGCCCAGGTTCACCCCCACGAGCGGGAGGCCCCCGTCGGCCACGGCACGGGCGGCGCGGAGGAAGGTGCCGTCGCCGCCCACGACCACCACCAGGTGGGCCTCGCAGCCCATGCGCCCGGGCGGGCAGGCGGGCACGCCGAGATCCGCCAGATGCGGGGCCGCGGAGTCGTCCGCGAGGAGCTCGCAGCCGCGCGCGCGCAGGAAGGTGGCGACGCGCCGCACGGTCGCGCCCACGGCCGGATCCTTGCGCTTGGCCACGATGGCGATGCGCCGGAAGCGTGCTGCCGGGCCTGCCACCTACCCGCTCCCCCTCGGCCGGAAAAAGTCCGGCAAAGCTAGCACGTTGCGCGCGCTTCCTCCACCGCTCTCGCTTGACGGGGAGGGGGGCTGCTGCTAGAGTGCCGGGTTAGCACTCGAAGATGACGAGTGCTAACAGGCCGGAGGCCATGGGCGCACAGGGCGAGACGCACTACCCGCTCTCGGAGCGGGCCCAGCACCTGCTCAAGACCCTCGTGGAGCGCTATATCCGCGAGGGCCAGCCGGTGGGCTCGCGCACGCTGGCGCGCGAGTGCGGGCTCGACATCAGCCCCGCCACGGTGCGCAACGTTATGGCCGACCTCGAGGAGATGGGGCTGGTGCGCTCGCCCCACACCTCGGCGGGGCGCGTGCCGACCGTGCGCGGCTACCGGCTGTTCGTCGACAGCCTGCTGCAGGTCGAGCCCCTGGACGAGCGCCAGGTCGAGCGCCTGCGCGCCGAGATCGAGGAGGCCGCCGCCGAGGCCGATCCCCACGAGCTCGCCGAGCGCGCCTCGGAGCTGCTGAGCGAGGTCACGCGCATGGCCGGGGTGGTCACCGTGCCGCGCACGGAGTTCCGCGCCCTGCGCCAGGTGGAGTTCCTGCCCCTGTCGGGCAACCGCGCGCTCGCCATCCTGGTCGTCGACGAGCGCGAGGTCCAGAACCGGGTGATCGACACCGGCCGCCCCTACGGCGCCGAGGAGCTGCAGCGGATCAGCAGGTACCTCAACGAGCACTTCGCGGGGCTCACGCTCGAGGAGATCCGCGCACGGCTGGTGCGCGACATGGAGGAGGCGCGCGCGCACATGAACCGCCTCATGGACGAGGCGATCGAGATGGGCCGCCGGGCCCTGGTGGCGCCCCCGGCCGAGGAGGAGGACTACGTGGTCTCGGGCGAGACCCAGCTCATGAGCTTCCGCGAGCTTTCCGACGTGGAGAAGCTGCGCCAGCTCTTCGAGGCCTTCGAGCAGAAGCGCGACCTGCTGGGGCTCCTCGACCAGTGCGTGCGCGCGCGGGGGGTGCGGATCTTCATCGGCGAGGAGTCGGGCTACGAGCCGCTCGGCGAGTGCAGCGTCGTGAGCGCCCCCTACACGGTCGAGGGCCGGGTGGTCGGCGTCCTCGGCGTGATCGGCCCGACGCGCATGGCCTACGACCGCGTCATCCCCATCGTCGACGTGACGGCGCGCCTGCTCGGCGCGGCCTTGAATCCCCGGGCCTGAGCCCCATATCGCCGGTGACGCGGCCCGGCGCGCGGGTCGCGCGTGGGCGCGAGGAGACGAGCGAGCGATGACGGAGCAGGACAAGACGACCGAGGCGCAGGCCGCCCCGGCCGGCGAGGGCGGGGAGCAGGGCGGCGCGGCGGGCACCGAGGCGCCCGCCGACGTGGAGGCGCTGCGGCGCGAGCTCGAGGCCGCGCGCCGCAAGGCCGACGAGAACTGGAACGAGTACCTGCGCGCCCGCGCCGAGGCCGAGAACGTGCGCCGGCGGGCCGAGCGCGACGTGGCGCAGGCGCAGCGCTACGCGCTGGAGCGCTTCGTCGAGGCGCTGCTGCCGGTGCGCGACAGCCTCGAGCTGGGGCTGCAGGCCGCGCGCCAGGACCACGACGACGTCGCCGTGCTGCTCGACAAGCTGGTCGAGGGCACCGAGCTCACGCTCAAGCTGCTGACGCAGGCGCTGGAGAAGTTCGGGGTCACCGAGGTCGCCCCGGAGCCCGGCACGCCCTTCGACCCCGCGCTGCACGAGGCCATGGCGACGCAGGAGTCCGACAAGCCGGCCAACACCATCCTGCACGTGGTGCAGAAGGGCTACCGGCTGCACGACCGCCTTCTGCGCCCGGCCATGGTGATCGTGGCGCGGCCGCGGGCCGAGGCCGGCGGCGAGCCGCCCGCGGAGGGCGGCACGGACGAGCCCGGGCAGACGGGCGGGGCTTGAAAGCCGCGGCGGGGCGCCCACCTATGGCGACAGCAGGGCCGGCGGCGCGAGCCGCGGCGGGTCTGAGGAACACCTGAGAACGGAGACGGAAAATGGGCAAGATCATCGGCATCGACCTGGGCACGACCAACTCGTGCGTGGCGGTGATGGAGGGCGGCAAGCCCAAGGTCATCGAGAACGCCGAGGGGTCGCGCACGACGCCCTCGGTGGTGGCCTTCACCGAGGACGGCGAGGTGCTGGTCGGCCAGCCCGCCAAGCGCCAGGCCATCACCAACGCCAAGAACACCTTCTACGCCATCAAGCGCCTCATCGGGCGCAAGTTCGACGAGGACGTCGTCCAGCGCGACATCAAGCTCATGCCCTATGAGATCGTGCGCGCCGACAACGGCGACGCCTGGGTCAACGTGCCGGCGCTGGGCAAGCGCATGGCCCCGCCCGAGATCTCGGCGCGCGTGCTGATGAAGCTCAAGAAGGACGCCGAGGCCTACCTGGGCGAGGAGGTCAAGGAGGCGGTCATCACCGTGCCCGCCTACTTCAACGACTCCCAGCGCCAGGCGACCAAGGACGCCGGCCGCATCGCCGGCCTCGAGGTCAAGCGCATCATCAACGAGCCCACCGCGGCCGCGCTCGCCTTCGGCCTCGACAAGGAGGGCGGCGACCGCAAGGTGGCGGTCTACGACCTCGGCGGCGGCACCTTCGACATCTCCATCATCGAGATCGCCAACGTCGAGGGCGAGCGCCAGTTCGAGGTGCTCTCGACGAACGGCGACACCTTCCTCGGCGGCGAGGACTTCGACAACCGCCTCATGGACTACCTCGTCGACGAGTTCAAGAAGGACACCGGCATCGACCTGCGCCAGGACCCGCTGGCGATGCAGCGCCTCAAGGAGGCCGCCGAGAAGGCCAAGATCGAGCTCAGCTCCACGCAGCAGACCGAGGTCAACCTGCCGTACATCACGGCGGACCAGACCGGCCCCAAGCACATGAACTACAAGATCACGCGGGCCAAGCTCGAGTCGCTCGTGGAGGACCTCATCCAGCGCACCATCGAGCCCTGCAAGCAGGCGCTGAAGGATGCGGGCCTGACGGTCAACGACATCGACGACGTCATCCTCGTCGGCGGCCAGACCCGCATGCCGAAGGTGCAGGAGGTGGTCAAGGAGTTCTTCGGCAAGGAGCCGCGCAAGGACGTCAACCCCGACGAGGCGGTGGCGATCGGCGCGGCCATCCAGGCGGGCGTGCTCGCGGGCGAGGTCAAGGACGTGCTGCTGCTCGACGTCACGCCGCTGTCGCTCGGCATCGAGACGCTGGGCGGCGTGTTCACCCGCATCATCGAGCGCAACACCACCATTCCCACCCGCAAGAGCCAGATCTTCTCCACCGCCGAGGACAACCAGACGG
>WGBS01000002.1 GCA_015494165.1 Gammaproteobacteria bacterium
CGCCATGACCGGCGCCTCCGGCGCGGCCTACGGGCTGCGCCTGCTCGAGTGCCTGCTCGGGGGCGGGCGCGAGGTCTGGTTCCTGGTCTCGGAGCCGGGGCAGGTCGTGATCTCGATGGAGACCGACCTGCGCCTGCCGGGGCGCCCCGCGGAGATGGAGCGCGTGCTCGCCGAGCGCTACGGCGGGCAAGGGCGCCTGCGCGTCTTCGGCCAGAAGCAGTGGACCGCCCCGCTCGCGAGCGGCTCCGGGGCGCCCGCGGCGATGGTCGTCTGTCCCTGCACCACGGGCACCCTCGCCGCCATCGCCTCCGGGCACTCGTCCAGCCTCATCGAGCGCGGCGCCGACGTGACGCTCAAGGAGGGGCGGCCCCTGATCCTCGTCGTGCGCGAGACGCCGCTCTCGGCCATCCACCTGGAGAACATGCTGCGGCTGGCGCGCGCCGGTGCCGTCATCCTGCCGGCCTGCCCCGGCTTCTATCACGGCCCGCGCTCGGTGGACGACCTCGTCGACTTCGTGGTGGCGCGCGTGCTCGACCGGCTGGGGGTGCCCCACGCGCTCGTGCCGCCCTGGGGCGGCTGAGGCGCGCGCACCAGCAGCACCGGCCCGGTCCAGGGCGCCGGCGGCGGCCGGCGCACGGTGCGGGTGACGAGGCCGGCCGCGGCGAGGTCCGCGCGCAGCCGCTCGAGCCCGCGCGTGAAGCCGCCGCCGGTCGCGGGGTAGGCGAACAGGCCGAAGGGGCTGCGGCGCTCGAGTCGCGCCACATAGCCGGTCCACAGCGGCCCCCCCCCGGGCACGAGGCGCACGCGCGCGTCCCACAGGCGCAGCACCCAGACCCGCCCCTGCTCCGCGCGCAGCCAGGCGTGGCGCTCGTGCGCGCCCGCGTGCACCTGGGGCGGCAGGGGGAGCTCGGCGAGCGGGGCCTCGGGCTGCAGGTAGCGCAGCGCGCCCAAGGCATGCAGGCGCTGCGCCCGCCGCCAGCCGGCCGCCTCGAGGGCGCGGCCGACCTCCGCTTCCGGGGCCGCCCACTGCACGGTCAGCGGCTGCGCCGCCCCGCCGCGCAGGTCCTCGCGCAGCGCCGGCAGGCGGCTCCACGCGCTTTCCCACCACGCCGCCGCCTCCATCACCACGACCGGGGGGCGCGGCGGCGGCCAGCGCGCGAGCTCGCGCGCCACGCCCCCGCTCGCCGCCAGCGCCGTCCACGCGGCGGCGAGCGTGAGGAGGGTCACGGCGGCGGCGCCCGGGACCGGGCGCGGCGGCGTATGCCGCCGCCAGGCGATCGCCACGGCCGCCACCCACGCGGTGCCGAGGGCGAGCGCACCGAGCACGTCCGTCAGCCAGTGCGCGCCGAGGTAGAGCCGCGACAGCCCCACGCCGAGGGCGAGCAGGCCGGCGCCGGCGTAGGCGAGCCAGCGCCACTCGGGCCGCAGCCCGCGCGCGACGACCGCCGCCGCGAGCCCGTAGACGGCGACGCTCATCAGGGTGTGGCCGCTGGGGAAGGCGTATCCGGCCCAAGCCTCCGCGCCCGGCAGCGGGCGTGGCACGCGCGTGGCATGCTTGAGGACCTGCACCAGCAGCTCGGCGCCCGCGACGCCGCCCGCCCAGTGGGCGAGCGCGCGCCAGTCGCGGCGCGCGGCGAGCCACAGGGCCAGCGCCGTGGCCACCGCCCCCCACACGCGCGCGTCGCCCGCGAGCGTGATGGCGGCCATGAGGCGGTCCGCCCAGGGCGTGCGCAGCGCCTGCATGAGCCCGTGCAGGGCGCGGTCGAGGCCGGCGCCCGCCCCGGCGCCGGAGAGGGCGAGGGCCGCCGCGAAGGCCCAGCCGCAGGCGGCGAGCAGCAGCACCAGCAGGGCGAGGCCGCGGAACTCCGGGTGCGTGGGGTCGGCGAGCGCCGCGCCCGGCTCGCCGAGCCAGCGGTGCGCGCGGCTCCAGCGCGCGAGCGCCGCGAGCAGCGCCCCGGCGTGCGGCTGCAGGGCCAGCGTCAGGCGCCGCAAGGCCACGGCGGCGAGCCACAGGAGCGCGACCAGGGCAGCGAGCAGGGCGGCGAGGCGCGCCGCCACCTCCGCCGCCACGGCGAGCGAGGCCGCGAACACCGTGCCCGGCAGCACGTAGACCGGCGCCCACGCCAGGGCGGCGGCGACATCCACGGCCACGAAGCGTCCCGCGCCCATGCCGAGCATGCCCGCCACGGCCGGCACCACCGGCCGCAGCGGGCCCACGAAGCGGCCCAGCAGCACGCCCTTGCCGCCATGGCGGCGGAAGAAGCCGCGCCCGCGCGCGAGCAGCTCGGGGTGGCGCCGCAGCGGCCAGCGCGCGGCGAGCGCCTCGCCGTAGCGCCGCCCGAGCCAGTAGCTCACGAGGTCGCCCGCCACGGCGCCGGCCGCGGCCCACAGCAACGTCGGCCCGAGGGGGATGGCGCCGAGGCCCGCGAGCGCGCCCGCCACGAACATGAGCGCCGCGCCCGGAAAGACGATCCCGACGAGGGCGAGCGACTCGACGAGGCTCGCGAGGAAGACCAGGGGCCCCGCCCAGGCGGCGTGGGCCCGCACAAAGGTCAAGGCCTCCGCGAGGGGGAGCTCCATGCGCGGCGATTATAGGGCCGCCGTCCGCGGTGCCCGGGCGAGCGCCAGGGCGGCCGCGGCCGCCCCGAGCGCGGCCGCGCTGAGGGCGCTCGCCAGGCCGGCGAGCTGCCACACGGCGCCGATCCAGACGCCGGCGGGCAGCGCCGCCAGGCCGGTCGCGAGGTGGTACCAGCCGTAGGCGCTGCCCCGCCAGCGCTCGCTCACCGCCCCGGCGACGAAGGCGCGCTCCGCCGCCTCGGTGGCGGCGGTGGCCCCGGCGTAGGCGGC
This sequence comes from Gammaproteobacteria bacterium, assembly GCA_015494165.1. Classification (GTDB taxonomy): domain Bacteria; phylum Pseudomonadota; class Gammaproteobacteria; order S144-34; family S144-34; genus S144-34. The sequence continues at coordinate 2,848 of WGBS01000002.1, forward strand.
GAGCGCGAGGAGGCTCGCCGCTGCCCCCGCGGTCCACGGCATGAGCGCGAGCAGGGCCGCGCGCAGGCCCCAGCCGGTCACCACCACCGCGCGCGGTCCGAGGCGGTCGGCGAGGCGCCCGCAGGGCAGCGCCACCAGCGCCCGCACCGCGTGCAGGCCCGCCCACAGGAGCGGCACCGACACCGGCGGGAAGCCCTTGGCCGCGAGCCACAGCACCACGAAGGCGTCCGGCAGCTCGGCGGCCTTGGCGAGGCCCGCGGCACTCACCAGCCGCCGCATCGGCGCGGGGAGGTCCTTCCAGGCCGGCAGCCGCGCGGCGGGTCCCGGTGAGGCGGGGCGGCGCGGCTCGCGCACGCCGACGGCGAGGAGCGCCACCGCCAGGGCTCCGGGCACGGCCGAGAGCAGAAAGACCTCGCGCGTGGCGAGCCCGGCGGCGAGCAGCGCGCTCGCCGCCAGCGGCCCGGCGACGGCGCCGAGGTGGTCCAGCGCGCGCTGCAGCCCGAAGGCGCGCCCGCGCACCGCGGGCGGCGTGACCGCGGCGATCAGGGCGTCGCGCGGGGCGCTGCGCAGGCCCTTGCCCACGCGGTCGCCCGCGCGCAGCGCGAGCACGACGGGCCAGGCGCCGGCGAGCCCGATGAGCGGACGCAGGGCGTTGGAGAGGCCGTAGCCGGCGAGCGTCAGGCCCTTGAGGGGCAGGCCGCGGTCGGCGAGGCGCCCGGCCACGAGCCGCAGCAGGCTGGAGAGGGTCTCGGCCACCCCCTCGATCAGCCCCACCGCCGCGGCGCCCGCGCCCAGACCCGCAGTCAGGAACAGCGGCAGCAGCGGGGCGATCATGTCGCTCGCCGCGTCGTTGAGCAGGCTCACGCCTCCCAGCACGACGACGGCGCCGGGCAGGCGGGCCACGGCGGGCTCAGATGCGCGCGAAGGCGCGCTCGGCGGCGGCGAGCGTGGCGTCGATGTGCGCCTCCTCGTGCGCGGCGGAGACGAAGCCCGTCTCGAAGGCCGAGGGCGCGAGATACACGCCCTCCTCGAGCATGGCGTGGAAGAAGCGGCGGAAGCGCCCGACGTCGCAGGCCGTGACCTCCTCGTAGCGGGTCACGGGATCGACGTCGGTGAAGAAGATCCCGAACATGCCGCCCACGCAGTGGGTGCTGAGGGGCACGCCCGCGGCCTGCGCGCGCGCGCGCAGGCCCTCGGTCAGGCGCCGCGCGAGCGCCTCGAGGCGCTCGAAGAAGCCCTCGGCGCGCACCCGCCGCAGCGTGGCGAGGCCCGCCGCCATGGCCACCGGGTTGCCCGAGAGCGTCCCGGCCTGGTAGACGGGCCCCTCGGGGGCGACATGGGCCATGACGTCGGCGCGGCCGCCGAAGGCGCCGACCGGCATGCCGCCGCCCACGACCTTGCCGAGCGTCGTGAGGTCCGGGCGCACGCCGTAGCGCACCTGGGCGCCGCCCAGGGCGACGCGGAAGCCGGTCATCACCTCGTCGAAGATCAGCAGCGCGCCGTGGCGGTCGCACAGCGCGCGCAGCGTCTCGAGGAAGCCCGGCACGGGCGGCACGCAGTTCATGTTGCCCGCCACCGGCTCGACGATGACGCAGGCGATGCGCGCGCCGTGCTCGTCGAAGGCGCGCTCGCAGGCGGCGGCGTCGTTGTAGGGCAGGGTCAGGGTGTGGCGCGCGAGGTCGGCGGGCACGCCGGGCGAGGTCGGAACGCCCAGGGTGAGCGCCCCGGAGCCCGCCTTGACGAGCAGGGAGTCCGAGTGGCCGTGGTAGCAGCCCTCGAACTTGACGATCAGGTCGCGCCCGGTGAAGCCGCGCGCCAGCCGGATGGCGCTCATGGTGGCCTCGGTGCCGGAGTTCACCATGCGCACCCGCTCGAGCGAGGGCACGAGCTCGCACAGCAGCTCGGCCATCTCCACCTCGAGCTCGGTCGGTGCGCCGAAGCCGAGGCCGCGCGCGGCCGTCTCCTGCACCGCGTGCACCACCTCCGGATGGGCGTGGCCGAGGATCATCGGCCCCCACGAGCCCACGTAGTCGATGTAGCGGCGCCCGTCGACGTCGATCAGCCACGGTCCCTCGCCGCGCGCGAAGAACACGGGCTCGCCGCCGACGCCCTTGAAGGCGCGCACCGGCGAGTTGACGCCGCCCGGGATGACGCGCCGGGCGCGCGCGAAGAGCTCGCTCGATCGGCTCATGCCTCCCTCCCTTCGCCCGCCGCGGCGGCGGGGGCCTCGTACAGCCGCGCAATGGCGCGCGCCGCCGCCTCCGGGTCCGGCGCGGCCAGCACCCCGCTCGCCACGGCGAGGAGGTCGGCGCCCGCGGCGGCGACCTCGCCGGCGTTGGCGGGCGTGATGCCGCCGATGGCGCACACCGGAACGCCGAGCGCGGCCCGGGCCTCGCCCAGCAGCGCGAGCGGCGCGCGCACCGCCCCGGGCTTGGTGGGCGAGGGGAAGACGCTGCCGAAGGCCACGTAGTCGGCGCCCGCGGCGGCCGCGGCGCGCGCGAGCGGCAGCGCATTGTAGCAGGAGGCCCCCACCAGGGCCCCGGCGCCGAGCGCCGCGCGCGCGGCGGCGACGGAAGGATCGTCGCGGCCCACGTGGACGCCGTCGGCGCCCGCCTCGCGCGCGAGCGCGGGGTCGTCGTTGACGAGGAAGGGCACGCCGCACGCGCGGCACAGGGCGGCCAGCGCGCGTGCCGTGGCGAGCCGCGTGCGGGCGTCGGCTTCCTTGTCGCGGTACTGCACGAGCACGGCGCCGCCGGCGATGGCGGCCTCGACCGCCTCCGCCAAGCGCGCGCGCGCGACCACCGAGGCGTCGGCGATCAGGTAGAGGCCCCGCGGGAGGCGGCTCATGGCCGTTCCTCGCGTGCCCAGAACAGGCGGTTCGGGATGCGTTGCCCGCCGCCCGCGCGGTAGGCGGCGCGCAGCGCCTCGTGGGTGTACTGCTGCGCCTGGTGGGCGGCGCCGAAGACCTCGCGCCCCTGCGCGAGCAGCCCCGCCAGCGCCGCGGCCAGCGTGCAGCCCGAGCCGTGGAAGGCCCCGGGCAGCCGCTCCCAGCGGAAGGTCTCGAGCAGCCGGCGGCCGCCGTAGAGGCGGTTGACGACCTCGGGCCCGCCGGCGTCGCCCCCCGTGAGCAGCACGTACTCCGCACCTGCCTCGAGCAGGGCCAGCGCCGCCGCCTCCGGGCTGTCGGCCTCGGGCACCAGGCGCAGGGCCTCGGACCCGTTCGGGGTGACGACGGTGGCGAGCGGCACCAGCAGGGCGCGCAGTGCCTCCTCGAGACCGGGCTCGGCGAGCGCGCCGCCGCCGCCCGCGGCCAGCACCGGGTCGAGCACCACGGGCAGCTCCGGGTGCTCGGCCAGCGCCGTGTGCAGGCACTCGGCGGCGGTGCGCGTGCCGACCATGCCGATCTTGACCGCCGCCACCGGCATGTCCTCGAGCACCGCGCGCACCTGCTCCACCAGCATGCCCGGAGCGACCGGCTCGAAGCCGAGGGCGCGGGCGGTGCTCTGCACCGTGAGGGCGGTCGCGACCGGCGCCGCGTGGCAGCCCTGGCTGGCGATGGCCTCGAGGTCGGCGGCGAGCCCCGCGCCGCCCGTCGGGTCCAGGCCGGAGCAGGCCAGCACCACCGGCACCGCGGGCGTGTCCGTGGGGATGCCCATCGGCCCGGATTATAGGCTCCGCGCTTCCGGCCGCGGGCGGCGCGTGCCAGAATGACCCGCCCCCAGGGGGAGGAGCGGGAGAGCGGACGAAGCGATGGACCAGCCCTATCGCAAGTTCATGTGCGTCATCTGCGGCTTCATCTACGACGAGGAGAAGGGCCTGCCCGAGGAGGGCATCCCGCCCGGCACGCGCTGGGAGGACGTGCCCGAGAACTGGCGCTGCCCCGACTGCGGCGCCGCCAAGGAAGACTTCGAGATGGTCGAGGTCTGAGGCCGTGGGCGACCCGCGCCGCGAGCTGGTGCGCTACTACCGCTGGCTGCGGCGCTACGGCCTCAACGACTCCCACAGCGGCAACGCCTCGGTGCGCGACGGCGACACCGTGTGGGTGACGCCCACGGGCGCCTGCGCCGATCTCCTGCGGCCGGGTGACCTGGTCGCCTGCCGCCTCGGCGAGCCGCCGCCCGAGGGCGCCTCCCTCGACGCCGGCATCCACCTCGCCGTCTACGAGGCCGCGCCCGGCACCGGCGCGGTCCTGCACGGCCACGGCCCGCACGCCATCGCCCTCAGCATGGGCTGCGGCGCGCGCCTGCGCCTCGCCGACTTCGAGGGCGCCTACTACTTCCGGGAGGGGGTGCCGGTGGTGGACGTCGCGCTCGAGGGCTACCGCGAGGAGGCGCCGCGACGCGTCGCGGAGGCGCTGCGCGCGGAGGTGGCCTGCCTCATGCGCGGCCACGGCATCTACGCGCGCGGCGAGACGCTCGAGCGCGCCTACAAGTGGGTATGCACGGTCGAGTCCGCGGCGCGGACGACGTGGCTCGCGCGCGCCCTCAGGGTCTCCCCACCCGGCGGAACTCCACCCGCGCGCGACCGTCCTTGACGCACTCGATGCGGGTGCCGTCCGGCGTCATGCGGCAGTCGAGCTCGTGCACCGTCTTCTGCCAGCCCGTGCTCGGCACGACCACGTTGGCCTCGGGGTTGTCGGGGTCCTCGGGCATCGCGTAGGTGATGTTGGCCCGGTAGCTCGCGCGGAAGCGGCCGTCCGGCGCGAAGTCCGTCACCACGGTCTCGACGAAGTAGGTCATCTCGACACCGTCGGCGACGCGGTCGCGCTCGCGCGAGCGGCACACCAGCCGCGTGCCCTCGTCGCGGCAGGTGGTGTGGGCCGAGGGCAGGTGGTCCGAGGGCCAGCGGTTCTCCAGCCAGCTCGCCGCGAGCAGCACGGCCTTGACGTCGAGGCGCCGCTCGCGCTTCGCCTGCGCCTTGCCGGCCGCCTTCGGCTTCGCCTTCCCCTTCGTCGGGCGGGCCGCGGCGCGCGCCTGCCGCGTCGCGGGCGGCTTCTCCGGCTTGCGCGCCTGCGCCTGGCGCGCCGCCTCCTCGCGCAGCCTGCGCACGCGGGCGATCTCCTCGCGCGCCGGCAGGTAGTCCTGGGCCGCCGCCTTGCGCAGCCACTCCAGCGCGGCGTCGTAGTCGCGCTCGGTCCCGAGGCCCGCCGCGTACATGCGCCCGAGCTGGTACTGCGCCGGCGAGTAGCCGGCCTCGGCCGCCCGCCGGATGAGCTCGAAGGCACGGGCCGGGTCGCGGCGCGTGCCGATGCCGCGAAGGTGCATGTAGCCGAGGCGGTAGAGCGCCTTGGGGTGGCCCTGGCGGGCGGCCCTGCGGAACCACTTGAGCGCCTCCTGCGGGTTGACGGTGGGGCCGCGGCCTTTCAGGTAGGCCTCGCCCACGGCATACTGCGCGTCGGCGTCGCCCGCCTCGGCCTGCTTGAGGCGCTTGGCGAAGACCTGCTCCCAGATGTAGTCCACGGCGGACGCCGGCGAGGGCCACACGGGCGCGGCCAGCACCAGCGCCAGCACCGTCAGGCGCAGCCAGGCGTGTCGCACTTTGCTTCCCCTCGCGGCGCTCCCGCGCCGCCCCGCTACGGTCAATTATGGATGTCGGCCGGAAGCTGTAAATTTTCAGAGACACCTTCCGTCGGATTCCTGACGCCGCTGGCGGGGGC
>WGBS01000003.1 GCA_015494165.1 Gammaproteobacteria bacterium
CGGTGGAGGCGCTGTGCGCCGGGCAGCGCGATGCGGGCGTGGTGGAGGCCGTGAACTACAACGCCCCGGGGCAGGTGGTGATCGCGGGCGAGCGCGCGGCGGTGGAGGCCGTCGCCGAGGCGGCGCGCGCGGCGGGCGCGCGGCGCGTGGTGCCGCTCGCCGTCAGCGTCCCCTCGCACTCCTCGCTCATGCGCGAGGCGGCGGCGCGGCTCGCCGAGCGCCTCGCGGGCGTGGCTTTCCGCGCGCCGCGCTGGCCGGTGCTGCACAACGTGGACGCGCGCCCGCGCGCCGGCGCGGACGAGGTGCGCGAGGCGCTCGCGCGCCAGCTCCACAGCCCGGTGCGCTGGACCGAGACCGTGCGCGCCCTGCGCGAGGCGCACGGCGCCGGGGCGCTGCTCGAGTGCGGCCCCGGCAAGGTGCTCACGGGGCTCGCGCGGCGCATCGACCGCGGCCTCGAGGCCCACGCCGTGCACGATCCGGAGAGCCTGGCCGCGGCGCTCGCGGCCCTGCGGGACGGAGGTGAGCGATGAGCGAGACGCACAGGCCGCTGGAGGGGCGCACCGCGGTGGTGACCGGCGCGAGCCGGGGCATCGGCGCGGCGATCGCCCGCCGTCTGGGTGCGCTGGGGGCGACCGTGGTGGGCACGGCGACCACGCCCGAGGGTGCGGCGCGGCTGGAGGCGGCGCTGCGCGAGGCGGGCGCCGACGCCCACGGCGAGGTGCTCGACGTGGCCGATCCGGAGTCCGTCGCGGGCTTCGTCGCGCGTGTCGAGGAGCGCCACGGCCCCGTGACGGTGCTGGTCAACAACGCCGGCATCACGCGCGACAACCTGCTGCTGCGCATGAAGGACGAGGAATGGGAGGCGGTGCTGCGCACCAACCTGGACTCGGTCTACCGCCTCAGCCGCGCCTTCCTGCGCGGCATGATGAAGCAGCGCTGGGGCCGCATCGTCAGCGTGGGCTCGGTGGTGGCCGAGCTCGGCAACGCCGGGCAGGCCAACTACGCGGCGGCCAAGGCGGGGATGATCGGCTTCACGCGCGCGCTGGCGCGCGAGGTGGGCTCGCGCGGCATCACGGTCAACGTGGTCGCGCCGGGCTTCATCGAGACCGACATGACGCGCGCGCTGCCCGAGGCGCAGCGCGAGGCGCTCGCGGCCCAGATCCCGCTCGGGCGCCTGGGCGCGCCGGAGGACGTCGCCGCGGCGGTCGCCTTCCTGTGCTCGCCGGAGGCGGGCTACATCACGGGCGCCACCCTGCACGTCAACGGCGGCATGTACATGGGCTGAGCCGGAGGATGCGGCGGCTCCTGCACATGTGCGCGCAAGCGCATGGACCGGCGGCGGGACCGGGCGGGGTGCCGCCGTCGCCGTCCCCCGCGCGCACCCCGCCGGCGCGGCGTGCGCTTGCTTGTTTCCCCATGGCCATCCTTGCAAAATACCCGCCGCAGCGTGGGCTGCGACGGCTTCCTGAGGGAGGACGACCCGATCATGAGCAGTGTCGAAGAACGCGTGAAGAAGATCGTCGCCGAGCAGCTCGGGGTGAAGGAGGAAGAGGTGACCCCCGAGGCATCCTTCGTCGACGATCTCGGTGCCGACTCGCTGGACACGGTGGAGCTCGTGATGGCCCTCGAGGAGGAGTTCGAGTGCGAGATCCCCGACGAGGAGGCCGAGAAGATCACCACGGTGCAGCAGGCCATCGACTACATCAACACGCACCTCGGCTAGCCCGCCGCCGCACGGCGGGCAGGGAAGAAGGCCGCGCGCGAGCGCCGGCCTTCTGTTTATGGGCGCCGGCCGGCGCGCCGGCACGCGCAAAGCGGGAGCGGACAGGCCCTTGAGCAGGAGACGAGTGGTCGTGACGGGGCTCGGCGCGGTGACGCCGGTGGGCCTGAGCGTGCCCGAGGCCTGGGAGGCGGTGCTCGCCGGCCGCAGCGGCATCGGCCCCATCCGCAGCTTCGATGCCTCCGCCTTTCCGGTGCGCTTCGCGGGCGAGGTGTGGGACTTCGATGCCACGCGCTACATGTCGCCCAAGGACGCGCGCAAGATGGACCCCTTCATCCACTTCGGCGTCGCGGCGGCGGTGCAGGCCATGGAGGATGCGGGCCTGGAGGTCACGGAGGCCAACGCCGAGCGCATCGGCGTGGCGATCGGATCGGGCATAGGCGGGATCTCGGGCATCGAGGCCGGCCACAAGGCCATCCTCGACGGCGGCCCGCGCAAGATCTCGCCCTTCTTCATCCCGGCCAACATCATCAACATGATCTCGGGCCACCTCTCGATCCGCTACGGCCTCAAGGGCCCGAACCTGGCCATCGTCACGGCCTGCACCACGGGCACGCACAACATCGGCGAGGCCGCGCGCATCATCCGCACGGGCGATGCCGACGTCATGCTCGCCGGCGGCGCCGAGCACGCCATCACGGTGACCGGGGTGGGCGGCTTCGCCGCCGCGCGCGCGCTGTCGACGCGCAACGACGACCCGCAGCGCGCCAGCCGTCCCTTCGACCGCGACCGCGACGGCTTCGTCATGGCCGACGGCGCCGCGGTGGTGGTGCTCGAGGACTACGAGCACGCCCGCGCGCGCGGCGCGCGCATCTATGCCGAGCTCGCCGGCTACGGCACGAGCGCCGACGCCTACCACATGACGCAGCCGCCGCCGGGCGGCGAGGGCGCGCGCCGCTGCATGCTCAACGCCCTGCGCGACGCGGGCCTCGCCCCCGAGGACGTGCACTACGTCAACGCCCACGGCACCTCGACGCCGGCGGGCGACAAGGCCGAGACCGAGGCCATCAAGGCGGCCTTCGGCGACCACGCCTACCGCCTCGCCGTGAGCTCGACCAAGTCCATGACCGGCCACATGATCGGGGCGGCCGGCGGCATCGAGGCGATCTTCTCCATCCTCGCGATCCGCGACAACGTCGCGCCGCCGACCATCAACCTCGAGAACCCGGACCCCGAGTGCGACCTCGACTACGTGCCGAACGAGGCGCGCGAGATGCGGATCGACGTGGCGCTCTCGAACTCCTTCGGCTTCGGGGGCACGAACGGCACGCTCATCTTCCGCCGGCTCGGCTGAGCCCCGGGAGGGCCGGCTTGGCCGCGCCCGCCGAGCTCCACCTCCGCCGCGTGCCCGGGGTGCGCGCCCTGCACCTGCTGCAGGCGCGCGCGCCGGAGCGCTTCCCCTTCCTGCTCGAGAGCGCGGCGCGCGGCCCCCACGGCAGGCTCGATGTGCTGCTCGGCGAGCCCCTGGAGGCGCTCGCCACGGCGCCCGCACGCGCGGCGCCCTGCCCCGTGCGCGTGGTGCCGCCCACACGCTTCCTGGAGGCGCTCGACGCCTTCGCGCGCGCGGGCGCAGGAGTGCCGGACGTGCCCGCCGGTGCCGCGGTGCCCGCGCTCGCCGGCGGCCTCTTCCTGCTGCTGGGCTACGAGCTCGCGGCCGCGGTGGAGCCGGTGCTGCGGCTCCCGCCGCGGCCCGGGCGCCTGCCGGAGGCGCTCGCGGTGCGCGTGGGCGCGGCAGTCGTCGCCAACGCCGCCGCGGACGAGACCTGGTGCGAGGCGCGCTCGGCCCGGGCGGCCGATGCGCTCGCGCGCGAGGTGGCGGCGCTGCCGCCGTGGCGGCCGCCGGCCGTGCCCGCGGGCGCGCCCCTCGCCGCCGCCGTGGAGGAGGACCCGGCGGAGGCCTTCCTCGACGGCGTGGCGCGCATCCGCCGCTACATCCGCGAGGGCGACGTCTTCCAGGTCAACCTCTCGCGCGCCTGGCGCGGGCGGCTCCGCGCGGATGCCGATGCGGCGGCGGTATATGCGGCGCTGCGCGGCGCCAACCCCGGCCCCTTCGCGGGGCTCGCCCTGTGGGACGGCTGCGCGGTCGCGAGCTCCTCGCCGGAGCGGCTGGTGCGCGTGCGCGGGCGCGCCGTCGAGACGCGGCCCATCGCCGGCACGCGCCCGCGCGGAGCGGGTGCGGCGGACGCGGCGCTCTCGCGCGAGCTGCTCGCCCACCCCAAGGAGCGTGCCGAGCACGTCATGCTCATCGACCTCGAGCGCAACGACCTCGGGCGCGTGTGCGAGCCGGGCACCGTCGAGGTGAGCGAGCTGATGGTGCTCGAGTCCTACGCCCACGTGCACCACATCGTCTCCAACGTGCGCGGGCGGCTGCGCGCGGACGTCACCCCGGGCGGGGTGATCGCCGCGGTCTTCCCGGGCGGGACCATCACCGGCTGCCCCAAGGTGCGCTGCATGGAGATCGTCGCCGAGCTCGAACGGGAGGGGCGCGGCCCCTACACCGGCGCCATGGGGTACCTCGCCGCCGACGGCACGATGGACCTCTCCATCCTCATCCGCACCATCGTGCTCGAGGACGGCGCCTTCACGC
>WGBS01000004.1 GCA_015494165.1 Gammaproteobacteria bacterium
GCTGAAGACGAAGCCCGCCACGAAGGCGATGCCGAGCCCGGCGGGGCCCGGCTCGGCGAGCGCCGCGCGCAGCGCATCCGGCCCGATGTCGAGCCCGCGCGCGAGCAGCCACAGCGCCGCGCCGTAGAGGAGCGCGGCCGTGATCCACGGCGTGGTGACGGCGGCACGCTCGAGCAGGTCGCGCCCGTCCTCGTGGATGCCCCGGAAGGCCGCCACCGCCATGGGCGCGGCGAAGGCGGTGGCGAAGAGGACGCCCGCCAGCGCCGCCAGCGCCACGGAGTCGACGGTGAGCGCCCACCCGAGGACGATCACGAACAGCGGGATGGTGCAGGCGGGCAGCGTCAGGCCGAGCCGCACGGCCTCCGGCAGGCGCGCGCCGCCCGGAAGCAGGCGCCACAGCTCCAGGTGCGGCACCGGCAGGTAGGCGTAGCGCGAGACGACATAGACCGTCGCCATCACGGCGAGCGCCACGCTCGGAAGCCACGGCCCCCACTCGGGCCGCGGCAGCGCGGCGACGGCGCCGGCGAGCAGCGCGGCGAGCGCGAGCGAGCGCGCGGCCCACACCGCGAGCAGCCCGCGGCAGCACTGTCCGCGCGGCGCGCGGTGGGCGTGCACGGCGAAGAGCGTGTGGGTGGCGATGGTGCACGGCTCGAAGAAGGCGAGCAGCCCGAGCACCGTCGCCGAGAGGGCGAAGGCCGCCGCGAGCGTCCCTTCCACACCCGTCACGGCTCAGCCCTCCGCCGCCGGCGTCCCGCCCGCCGCGAGCCGGCGCTCGAGCTCGGAGCGCAGCCGCGCCGCCGACGGCAGGCCCGTGTAGACGAGCTCGCCGTCGATGGCGATGGCGGGCGTCGAGAGCACGCCCAGGGCGACGGCGCGGTCGAGGTCCTCGAGCACGTTGACCTCCCGCCACTCGACGCCGCCGAGCTCCTCGGCCACGCGCTGCAGCACCACCTTGGCCTGGCCGCACTTGCTGCAGCCGGGCGCCGTGAACACCTCGACCTTGACCTTGTGCATCGCCCTCCGTCCTCCCGTGCCTTCGCTCCCGCGATCAGAAGTGCCAGCGCAGGCTCAGCACAGCCCGTGTGTGACGCGGCGCGCCGAGATCGCGCACCAGCCCGGCCCCGAGCGCCCAGCGGCGCCGCACTTCCTGCAGGCCCAGCGTCACCTGGTTGAGCGTGCGCGCGCCCTCCGTCCAGCGGCCGTTGAGCTCGACGATCGCGTCGGTCTCGCGCAGGGACCGCCCGTAGCGCGCGGGCGCGAGGCGGTACTGCCAGGACAGATCGTAGCGGGCGCCGTCACGCAGGTCGCCGAAGCCCCGCCGCAGCAGCACGTCCGCATCCCACTCCCGGCGTCCGTGCCGCAGCGTCGCCACCGCCCCTGCCTGCAGCCCCGATCCGGCCTTTCCGGCGGGCGCGGCGGTCGCGCCGGCGAGCAGCGCGAGGCGCCGCGTGTCCGTGCCCGCATCCGCCTGGCGCACGACGACGCGCGCGAGCAGCCCGCCGCCCGCGCGCCGCGCCCCGGTGCCCGCATCCTGCCAGGGAAGCGAGACGAACAGCGTGCGCCGGCCGTCGATCCCGTAGGCGAGGTCGAGCGTCGCCCGCGTGAGGCCGCCGCGCGGGTCGCGCTCGAGGAGGACGCGCGTCGCGGCGCCGCCGCGCTCGATCGGCAGGGCGACGAAGCTGCGCAGGCCCATCGCCTGCGCCGCGCCGGCGCCGGCCAGCAGCACCCAGGCGAGATGGCGTGCCCGCGGGGCGCCCACGCCTCAGCCCTCCAGCAGCCGGCGCAGGGGCAGCAGCAGGTAGGCCGCGAAGAAGCCTACGCCCCACACCGCCACCGCGCCCCACCACACGCGCCGGTTCCAGCGCTGCACGCGCTCGCAGGCGGCGGCGAGCGCCGGGTCGGCGGGGCACTGCCGCCCGCTGCGGTGCAGGATCCAGCCCGAGACCGCCAGCATCACGAACGAGAAGGCGAACACCCACACCTTGTGCTTGGTGAGCCAGACCAGGAAGGGCGCGGCCGAGACCAGCGAGGCCACCGCGGCCCCGAGCCCGAGCGTCACCAGCACGATGGGCAGCGCGCAGCAGATCAGCGTGCCCATGGAGGCGAACAGCGCGAGCCACGTGACCTTCGCGGCCGCGCGCGGATCCGCCGCGGCTTGTTGGATCTCGTGCGTCATCTGCGTTCCTCCATGCCGCGGAAGGCGAAGCCGTGGCGCTCGAGCAGGGCCCGCACGCGCGCCGGGTCGAGCCGCGCCCCGGGGCGCGTGCGCACCAGGAAGGCCCCGTCCACGTCGGCCTCGAAGGCGACCACCTGGGGCAGCGCCTCGAAGGCCTCGCGCACGTCCGCGGCGCACCAGTCGCAGTCGAAGGACTGCGTGCGGATCACGTAGGACTCGGCGTGCGCGGCCGGCGCCCCGGCCAGCGCCGCGGCGATCGCGCCCGCGAGCCCCGCCCGGCCCCTCACGTGCCCTGCCCCGCGGAAGCGGCCGCCCCGGGCCGCTCCACGCGCATGCTGCGGAAGGTGAAGCCTGCGTCCTTCATGAGCTTGCGCATGGCCTCCTCGGTGAGCAC
>WGBS01000005.1 GCA_015494165.1 Gammaproteobacteria bacterium
CCCACAGGCGGGGTGCAGGGCGCGGGTTGCGGTTCACAGTGGCCTGTACACTGTCACCCGTCTCCCGTTACCCGTCTCCCGCGACTCCACGAATGTGCAGCTCAATGCCTGACGTCTGATACCTGCCGTCTGACGCCTGACACCTGACACCTGGCACCCGTCCCCCGAAAAGAAAGGGCGCCCGAAGGCGCCCTTCCGATCCGGCGCGAGCGGCCGGCTCACTTCGACTGCGACACCATGTAGGCGACGGCGTTGCGGATGTCCTGCTCCGACAGGTCCATGCGCCCGCCCTTGGGCGGCATGGCGCCCTTGCCGGTCATGGCGTGCTTGACCAGCACGTCCATGCCCTGCTTGATGCGCGGCGCCCAAGCCGCCTTGTCGCCCAGCTTGGGGGCGCCCGCCGCGCCCGTGCCGTGGCAGGCGAAGCACGCCTCGTCGAAGACCTTCTTGCCCGCGGCCGGATCGCCGCCGCCGGCCAGGACCGGACCCGCGGCCAACCCCAGGATGGCTCCCGCCAGAATCGCTCGCTTGCTCACTTCGCGCCCTCCTGTCTGCATCTTCGCCGGTTTCGATCGGAAAGGATCGCCCCGCCGGGCCTCTGCGGCCGGCACCGGCCGCGGATTCTGCCAAAGCGGGGCCCTCGCAGGCAAACTGGTACGGCCCGCCTGAATGCAGCCTGAACGGCAGGCATGCCGGAAGCTGACGCAGCTCAGCGGCCGCGCAGGTAGCGCGCGTCGTCGAAGGTCCAGATCCAGCGCGGGCGCATCCCGACCAGCGCCGTCACGAGCGCCCCGTTGAGGAAGGCCTCGGGCAGCATGAGCAGCGGCAGGAAGGGGAGATAGGCGTGGGCGAGGGCCGCCGGGGCGTGGCCGCCCGCGAGCACAAGCAGCGCGAGCTGCGCGGTCACGCTCGCGCCCATGGCGAGCGCGGCGCCGAAGAAGCCCGCCAGGAAGATGTAAATGAACAGGTGCGGCGGCAGCCAGCGCTCGACCGCCCGCAGCACCCCCTGGCTCACGGCCACCGGCAGCACCGTGGCGAGCAGGCCGTTGACGCCGAGGAGCTCCCACCGGGCGAGCCCGTAGGCGCCGGCGCCCGCGAGCGCGAGCGCCATCGCCACCAGCGCCAGCCGCCAGCCGAACATGAGGGTGAGCACGGTGGCGCCGAGGAAATGCACCCCGAGCCCCGGCACCACGGCGCCGCGGATCGTCCACAGGAACAGGAGCACGACCGCGGCGCCGAAGAAGACGTGCTGCATCTCGCCCTCGCGCAGGCGCCCCCACGGCGCGCGCCGGGCGGCCGAGGCGAGCACGAGGCCGTAGGCGCCCGCGGCCGACCATACGAGCGCCGGAGGGAGGGCACCTTCGGGAAGGGCGACCACGGGCAAGCTCCTCACGGCCGCCGCGCGCGGCCGCGTGCCCCGAGCATAGGGCGCCGCGGCCGGCCCTGACAAGCGCTGGCCGCGGGCGCCCCCGTCCCGCTACAATGCCCCGCGTGCGCGGCGCCGGAACGCGCGGCGCCACCACGACGAGGGACCGCGACGGCACCACCGGGGCCACGCCCCGCGGAGGAGGAGGCCGATGGGCCTGACCGCCGCCGAGCTCGTGCGGGGCACCGTCGAGCTCGTCTCGCTGCCCGAGGCGCTCGTGCGCCTCAACGCCCTGGTGGAGGACCCGCGCAGCACCACCGAGCAGATCGCCCGCGTCATCGAGACCGACTCGGCCCTCACCGCGCGGCTGCTGCGCATCGTCAACTCCCCCTTCTACGGCTTCCCCTCGCGCGTGGAGAGCGTGCGGCAGGCGGTGAGTCTGGTGGGCATGCGCGAGATCCGCGACCTCGCGCTCGCGACCGTGGTGGCGCGCGTCTTCGAGGGTATCCCGCCCGAGCTCATGGACATGGAACGCTTCTGGCGCCACAGCCTGCTGACGGGGCTGGTGGCGCGCGAGCTCGCGCGCCACCGCCGCGACGGTGCCGCGGAGTCGCGCTTCGTGGCGGGGCTGCTCCACGACGTCGGCAAGCTGCTGCTCGCGCGCCAGCTCCCGGAGCTCGCCCGCCACGCGCTGGCGCGCGCCACCTACGAGCGCATCCCGCTTCCGGAGGCCGAGCGCGAGGCCCTCGGCTTCGACCACGCAGAGGTCGGCGGCGCCCTGCTGGAGGCTTGGCGGCTACCGGAGCCGCTGGTGGTGGCGGCGCGCTGGCACCACGCGCCGGAGCTGGCGCCGGACCTGTGGCGCGAGGACGCCCTCGTCACGCACGTGGCCAACGTCATGGCCCACCGCGACGAGCCCCCGCCGGCGCCGCCGCAGCCGTTGCTCGCCGAGGACCCATGGGGCCGGCTGGGCCTCGACGAGGCCGCCGCCGACGAGATGCTGGCCCGCGCCGCCGAGGGGCTCGAGGCCGCCCGCGCCCTGCTGTTCGGCTCCTGAACCCCGGGAGCTCAGGGCTCGGCGGCTCAGGACTCCTTCAGGAGCCCATGCCGCTGGAGCAGGCCCCGGAGCTCGCCTTCGGTCGGCTGGCCATAGCACACGAGACGATCGCCCACGGCGATGCAGGGCGAGCCCCGCACGCCGAGCCGCCGCGCCAGCTCCGGCTCGTCCTCGACGAAGACGGTGCGGTAGGGCACGCCGAGATCCCGCAGCTCCCGCTCGAGGTTGGGCCGGTGGCTGCACTGCCGCGTCGCAAGGATCGTGAGCTGTTCCATCGTCCCCTCCGGCCGCCGCCCGGCGGCCGATGCCATGAGTTCGCCCGCAAACAGGCGGCGGCCGCCGCCCCCGCGCCCGCGCCGCTGCGCGAGACAGGGACGCGGCCGCGCACCCTCACTGTTGCTCCATCATGCGCCGGTGGTCGCCCTCGCGCATCATGCGCCGGTGCTCCTTTCCGCTCATGGGGCCGCCCGCAGCGTCACCGCCGCTGCCCATCATGCCCATGCCCATCATGCCCATGCGGCCGCGGCGCATGCGCTCGCGCATGGACTTGAGCGCCTTGCGCTGCTCAGGCGTGAGCACGTCCGTCATGCGGTTGCGCGCTGCCACGCGCGCCTCGATGATCTGGCGCTTGAGGTCGAAGATCTTCGAGTAGGCGCGGCCGATGGCCTTGGGATCCGGGCGATCGGCGGCGTAGAGGTCGCGCAGGCGGTCGGCTTCGTCGGCCATCTGCACCCAGAGGCGGCGCACCTTGGAGGCGGTCTCGCGCTGGATGGTGCGGATCCGGGCACGTTGCTCGTCGCTCAGGTCGAGCATGCCGAGCATCATGCCCTGGCGGCCCATCATCATGGGCATCATCCCGCCGCCCATCATCCCCATACCGCCCATCATGGGCATCATGCCGCCGCGCATCATCATGGGCATCATTCCCATCATGCCCATGCCGCCGCCCATCGGGCCGCCCCGGCCCATCATGGGCATCATGCCGCCGCCCATGCCGCCCATCATGGGCATCATGCCGCCGCCCATGCCGCCCATCATGGGCATCATGCCGCCGCCCATCATGCCCATGCCGCCCATGCCGCCCTGCGGGTGAGCGAGCGCGCCCCCGGCGGCGAGCGCCGCCGCCAGGCCCGCGCCGAGCGCGAGCCGCCGCATCCTGCCAGCGCGATCGTGTTCGCCGTTGTTCGCTTTCATGGAGCTCCCTCCTCTCACGTGTTCGGTGTCGCCGTTCCTGGAACTTGCGCCTGGGACAACCGCGGGCCGGCCGGCGACCGCCTCCGCCGGCCCACGCCGGGCGCCTCACCCGCAAGGTGGGGGTGTGCGCAGCTTACACCTCAAGCCTCGCGTCGCGCACGGGCCAGACGCGGAAGTGCGCGCCCGCCTTCTGGCCCACGCCGACGGCGCCCTTGCCCACATAGAACGCCCAAGCCCAGTCCGGCTCGTACAGGCTCGTGGTCGAGGACCAGTATCCCTCCGCGCATACGCCCTCGAAGGGCGCGTCCGGCGGCAGCGCCGGCCACGCGGCGTCGCAGTCGCTGAGCGACTCGAGCTCGTTGACATTGGGCAGGCGCCACGGGCACCGCGACGGCGCGCGCGCGTTCAGCGCGCGCACGGCGTCGAGGGCCTCCTGCCAGGTGCACGGCGCCCCGCAGAGGTCCGCGCGCCGCATCCACTCGAGACCCGTGAGGCGGTCTAGCACCACCTCGCCGCGCGCCTCGAAGCGGGGCTCGGGCCAGGGGGCGCCCATGCGCAGCTCGCCGTCCTGGCCGCTGCCGGCGCACGGCGCCACGCCGCCGTCGGCGGCGAAGCAGCGCCTCTGGCCGGTGCGCGCGAGGAGCCCGTTACCCGCGCCGCGCACGGGCCACAGGAGAAAGGACTGGTCCTTGCCGCCGTAGAACATGCGCCCGCCGTCCATGTCCACGTACCAGGCATGGGCGGGCGCGCCGGCGAAGCTCGTCGAGCTCCAGTACCAGCCGCAGAAGACGTTCTCGAAAGGATGGCCCTCGGGGAGCGCCGGGCGGCGGGTCTGGTGGCTGACGAGGCTGCGCAGCTCGCGCCGGTTCGGGAGCCGCCAGTCGGCGCAGCCGGCGTGGCGGCGCCCGTTGAGCTCGCGCACCGCCTCGAGCGCCTCGGGCCAGGTCAGCGGCAGACCGAGCGGATCGGCGTCGCGCGACCACACCAGGCCCGTGAGGCGGTCCTCCACGGTCCCGCCGCGCACGGCGAAGCGCGGCTCGGGCCACGGGACGCCGGCGCGGTGCTCGGCGTCCTCACCGGTGCCGGCGCAGGGACGCTCGGCGCCTCGGGTGTCGTGGCAGGTCCGCTGTCCCGTCGCCGGGACGTGGCGCGGCATCGCTCACCCGTGGCCGCCGTGCCCGCCGCCGTGACCCCCGCCGGGCGCCTCGCCCGCGTAACGCGCGGGATCCTGCTCGAAGGCCCGGCGGCAGCCCTCGGAGCAGAACCACCAGGTCCTGCCGCCGTGCTCGAGGCGCGCGGCGGCGCGCTCCGGGTCGATCTCCATGCCGCAGACCGGATCCTTGACCTTCTCCGCCATGGCCACGCCTCCGTGGTCGCTCCTTCCGAAGGTTTCCTTGTAAGCCTGTGAGCGGCGCACAGGTCAAACGGCCGGCGGAAGTGGGTCAGGGGAATAAAACCGGCCCCGGGGGCCACTAACATGCACGGGAACCGAGGGAAGGACGATGCGCAGCCGCCGCGAGCGCATGGCCCAGCTGGTCTCGGCGCACCACGCCGACCTCTACCGCCACGCCCTGTGGCTGACGGGCGATCCGGCCCTGGCCGAGGACCTGGTGCAGGAGACCTACTACGAGGCCTGGCGGAGCCTCTCGCGCCTGGGCGGCCCGCGCGCGCCGCGCGCGTGGCTGCTCGCCATCCTCAGGCGGCGGCTCGCGCGCCACCGCGCTGCACCGGACGCGCCGGAAGTGCCTCTCGAGACCCTGGCGGAGCTCGCGGCAGGCGACGACCCCGAAGCCGCGGCGGAGCTGGAGGAGTTGGCACGCGCCTTCGCGCGCCTGCCCGAGGCGCAGCGCGAGATCCTGCTCCTGCGCGCGCTGCACGGTCTCTCCTACCGCGAGATTGCCGCCCTGCTCGACCTGCCCCTGGGCACGGTCATGAGCCGCCTGTCACGGGCGCGGGCGGCGCTCCTCGCCGGGGAGCCCGGCGAGGCGCACGCCGCGGAGGTGGTGCCCTTCCCGCGCAGGCGTGCCCCCCGAGGAGGAAAGGATGGCTGACTGCCCGCACCCCGAGGACACTCCCGAGGACCGCCTTGCGCGCCTCGCGCGCGCGATCCGGCCGCCGGCCGGCCTCGAGCGGCGCCTGCACGAGGAGCTCGCGCGCCTGGAGCGCACGCACGCGCGGCGGAGGCTCCGGCGCGTGCGCGCGGCGGCGGCCCTCGGCGCGCTCGCCGTAGGCGGGCTGCTCGTGCTCGCCGCGCTGCTGCCGCCCGCGCCCGTGCGCGCCGCGGTGGCCCACCTCGAGCACGAGCAGACGCTCGCCGGAGCGCTCGATCGCGGCGAGGCAGAGCGCTGGCTCGCGCGGGCCCCACTGCCGCAGGGCACGGCCCTGCTGCTGGGCAAGGACTGCCTGGTGCGCGGGCTTTGGGTCAAGCACCTGCGGCTGCGCCTGCCGGACGGGCGCGTGGTCGAGGCCCTGCTCGACCGCAGCGGGCGCTGGCGCGGCCTGGACGGGCGCGCGGGGACCGCCGGCGGGCTGGTCTGGCGGGCGGCCGCGCGCGGCCGGCTCACGGTGCTCGCCTTCGGCGCCGGGGACGCGTCGGAGCTCGGGCCACTGGTGCGGGCGCTGCTCACGGCCGCCGGACCCGGTCCGGCATCCCATCACGACGACAAGGCAGGAGGAGGTAGCACGACATGAGCACGATACGATCGCAGCTCACGACCCGCGCGCGGCTGCGCCTGTTTGCGCTCGCGCCCGTCCTGGCGCTCGCGGCGGGCGCGGCGGCGGCAGGCGGCGGCCATCACAAAGGCCCCATGCATCACGACATCTGGGTGACGCTCAAGGGCGAGAACGCCGTCGCCCCGCTCGGCCGCCCCATGAAGTGGCCGGCCGGCAAGGGCATGACCTACGTCTCGGCCACCCCGGACGGCAAGCGCGTCTTCGCCACGAGCGCCGCCGAGGACACCATCTACGCCTACGACGCCCACAGCGGCCGCCTGCTGGCCAGGATCCCCGTGGGCAAGACCCCCAAGGGCATCAAGGTCGACCGCAAGGGCCGCTATGCCATCGCCGCCGACGAGGGCGCGGGCACGATCACCGTGATCGACGTCGCCGCCCTGAAGCCCGTCAAGACCATCGCCGTCGGGCCCATGCCGCACAACAGCGTGCTCTCTCCCGACAACCGCACGCTCTACGTCACGCTCCAGGGCGGCAAGAGCGTGGCCGTGGTCGACATGGAGCGCCTCGAGAAGGTCGGCGAGCTGCCGGCGGGCACCGCCCCGCACAACGTCGACATCTCGCCCGACGGCAAGCGGCTCTTCGTCGCCAACAACGCCAGCATGGACCTCACGGTCGTCGACATCGCGGGCAAGCGCGTGATCAAGCGCATCCCCCTGAGCCCGCCGCACTACGGCGTCGACGTCACCCCCGACGGCCGCTACGTGCTGGTGACGGGCATCGCCGGCAAGGTGGTGACCGTGGTCGACGCCCGCACGCTGGAGGTGGTCAAGCGCATCGAGGTCGGCCAGGGCCCGCACGGCGTGCGTGCCAGCGCCGACGGCCGTCGCGCCTACGTGGCGGTCACCGGCCCCAGCAAGGTCGCGGTGATCGACCTCGAGCGGCTGGAGGTGAGCGGCTGGCTCGAGCCGGGGAAGATGCCGTTCTGGGTCGCCGTGCGCGGCAACACCTGAGCGGCACGCGCCGCGCGACGCGATTCGGGCCCGGCCTCGGCCGGGCCTTCTTTTTGCCGGCATCCTCCCGCCCCGACCCGGCCGGGGGTTGAACCTCGCACGTGCGCACAGGCTGGAATATGCGAACGGCGAGGCCGTCACGGAGCCGGCATGATCCCGGATCAGTATGTCTGGCTGGCATGGTCGAGCGCCTTCCTCGTTCCCTGGGGGGTGGCGTGGTGGCTCTCGCCCGCCAACCGTCGCGCCATGCTCTGGGCAAGCCTCTACACGACTCCCTTCGGCCTCAGCGAGCCCCTGTTCGTGCCCGAGTACTGGGCGCCACCGAGCCTCTTCGACCTCGCGCTGCGTACCGGCTTCGACATCGAGAGCCTGATCTTCTGCTTCGGCATCGGCGGCACGGGGGCCGTGCTCTACAACCTGCTGACGGGACGCAGGCCGGCCCCGGTGCCCGAGCACGAGCGCTGCCATCCGCGTCATCGCTTTCATCGCTGGGCGCTGGCCGCCCCCTTCGTCGCCTTCCCGCCGTTGCTGCTCCTGCCCTGGAACCCCATCTACCCCGCCATCGTCGCGCTCGCCATCGGCGCCGTTGCCAACGTCGCCTGCCGGCCCGACCTCGCCCGCAAGACCTGGGTCGGCGGGCTGATCTTTCTCGCCTACTACGCCCTGTTCCTGCAGGGGCTGGAGTGGCTCTCGCCAGGCTACATCGAGCGCGTGTGGAACCTGGATGCCCTGAGCGGAATCGAAGTATTGGACATGCCCGGCGAGGAGCTCGCCTTCGCCATCGCCTTCGGCATGTACTGGTCCGGCGTGTTCGAGCACTTCACCTGGACGCGGCCCGCTCGGGCCTGACACGCCCCGGCAGGAGGAACGGTGATGGAGTTCTCCCTCGACCCCGAGACCCTCTCCTTCGTCCTCGAGGAGCCCTCCCTGTGGGGCCTGGCCCTCGGCTTTGCGGCGGGCCTGGTTTTCTCCTTCAACCCGCTGGTCTTCGCCTCCGTCCCCGTGGTGCTCGCCTATGTCGCGCCCTCGGCGAGCCCGCGGCGCGCGCTGGCGCTCGCCGCCGCGTTCGCGGGCGGCATGCTCGCCGCACACGTCGCCCTCGGCATCGCCGCGGCGCTCGGGGGAGAGTGGGCGCGGGCGCTCATGGGACGCTGGTGGGGGGTGGTGCTCGGGCCGGTGCTCGTGCTGCTCGGCCTGGCCTGGGCGGGCTGGCTGCGGCTCACCATACCCTGGTTCACCGTGCGCGGGCGCCCGGTGACGGGCGCCCGGGGCGCCTTCCTGCTCGGCATCCCGTTCTCGGTGGCGGTCTGCCCCGTCTGCACGCCGGCGCTGCTGGTCATGGTCTCGGCCGCCGCCGCGGCGGGCTCGGTCGCCTTCGGCACGGCGCTGCTCGCGGCCTTCGCCCTCGGGCGGAGCGTCCCGCTGCTCGTCGGGGCCCTCGCCGTCGGCTGGCTCGAGCGCTTGCGCGCGGCCACGGCGTGGAGCCGGCGCCTCGACCTCGCCGCCGGCCTTGTCCTGGTGGCCACGGGGCTCTATATGATCTACGAGGCCTTCTTCATCATGTGAGCCGCGGCAGCCGCGGCGAAAGGACCGTCGCATGACGCAGGACGAGAAGCCCCGTGCCGGGGACGACGCGGCGCCCCCCGGGCCGCCGGCGCGCGATACGTCCGAAGAGGCGCACGCGGCCTACGAGGCGTTGCGCCGCGAGGTGCGCGAGCTCCTCGGGGAGGCCCAGGAGCGGCTGAGTCCCGAGCGCATCCGTCAGACCGTGGACGAGGGCGTGCGCCGCCTGCGCGAGGCCGGGCGCTTCACGGCCGACACGCTCGGGCGTGCGGCCGAGACCGTGCGCAAGGACCTGCTGTCGGCGGCGCGCGAGCTCAGACCCGGGGTCGACCGCCTGACGGACACCGCCGGCGGGCTGCTCGAGACGGTCCGCGACCGCGGTGGCCACCTGGCCGCGCTCGCGGCGCGCGCCCTCGGCGAGTGGGCGCAGGAGCTGGGCGACCGCCTGGACGCGGCGCTCGCCTACCACACGGGCGAGGTGGCCCATGCCGGCGCCTTCCAGTGCACGCGCTGCGGCGAGGTCATACACCTGTCGCAGACGGGGCGGCTGCCACCGTGCCCGAAGTGTCACCACACGACCTTCCGGCGGCGCTGAGCAGGCCGCCTCAACCGGCTTCGCCCACCATCTCGCCGCAGAAGCACGAGGGCCTGCGATAGTGCCCGCGCGCGTAGGCCCTCGCCAGGGCGTCGAGCAGGGACGCCGGGTCACGGTCGTAGAGGACCTTTGCGCCAGTGTCCTTGTCGATCGCAGCGACGATGTCGCGGATGCGGTCGGCGATCCCGCCGCTTCCCTCGAGCACGCCGATGAGTCTCCCCTCGTCGTAGGCGATGGCGAACTCGCCCAGCGTTCCCGAACGCCCGCCGAGGATGATCACGAGATCGCTGGAGCGGATATTGGTGACCTCGCGCCCCATGAGGCCGCTGCCGGTGTATACGATCACGTCGTAGGCGTCGGCGGGCGAGTGGTACTTGTGGAGGTGCTCGTCGAGACTGAGCGCGGGGGAGATGCCCACCGAAAGGCCGCCGAAATTGCGCACCGCGCGGGCGCATTCGTAGGGCAGGCCGGGGCAGGCACCCGTGACCAGGACGTAGCCGCGTCGGGCAATCTCCTGGCCGAGCAGGTAGGCACGCTCGGCCACCTCGCGCCGCGCATGCGGCACCGCCGAGCCCATCACGCCCACCGAGAGCCGCGGTGGCGCCCCGCGATGGGTGTAGACCGCCGGATCCGCGAGGAAGCGCTTGCGGCAGCCGTCGGAACAGAAATAGTACAGCCGACCCTCGTGCTCCGCGGTGGCCGGGGCCGCGCGCGGGTCGAGCCCCATCCCGCAGACGGGATCGCGCAGCAGGGGTGCCGCGGGCGCCCCCTCTCCGGCGCCGCTCATCGCGCCTCCTCCGGAGCGGAGAAGCGCGTGTAAAGGGGGACCCAAACCAAAGCGAACCACCACCCGTAGAGATAGCTGTCCGCGAGCCCCAGCACGAAGCCGGTCCACGACCACTCGAAGCCCGGCAGGAGCCGACGCCAGGCCTCGAACATGGCGTACTGCGGAAACGCCAGGTCCCACAGCACGCAGGCCAGATAGCTCACGACCAGGAACAGGCTCGTCGCATGCCCGACGGCAAGCACCCTGCGCTTGAGGCTCATGGCTCGTCCTCCTCCGGAGCGGGTCGCAGGATCAGGCGGGCGGATCCGTCCCGACCTCGACCAGCGTGTCCGAGACAAAGTGGTACGGCGGGATCACGAGGTTCGTAGGCGCGGGCACCCCCTTGAACACGCGACCGGCCAGATCGAAGCGCGAGCCGTGGCACGGACAGAAGTAGCCTCCGATCCAGTCCTCGCCCAAGTCCGGCGGACCCACCTCTGGCCGGTAGGTGGGCACGCAGCCGAGATGGGTGCACAGCCCGATGGCCACGAAGAGTTCCGGGCGGATGGAGCGATGGGGGTTGCGGGCATAAGGGGGCTGCTGGGTCTCCACGCGCGAATCCGGGTCACGCAGGCGCGCCAGGTGCCGCGGATCGCGCATGCGCTCCAGCATCCCCGGCGTGCGGCGCAACAGCCACACCGGCCGCCCCCGCCAGGCCACCGTGATCTGCTGGCCCGGCTCGAGCCTGCTGACGTCCACCTCCACAGGCGCGCCGGCGGCGCGCGCCCGGGCGCTCGGCCGCATGCTGGCGAGGAAGGGGGCGAGCGCCGCGGCCGTGCCCACGGCGCCTGCCGCCACGGCGGTCGCCGTCAGGAAGCGCCGACGCCGCATGGCACCCGCCTCAGCCGCCCGGGTGGACAGCGATCTGGTGGCCCTCCCCTGCGGGCAGCCGGATCTCGCCGCGCACCTTGAGCGTGCGCGCGTCGAGAACCCAGACGACGGGAGCCTTGCGGCTCGTGACGTAGACCTTCCCGCCATCCACCAGCGCCAGGTGATAGGGCGCCGGAGCGAGACCGACCTCCCGGCGCCCGCCCGTGGCGAGATCCACCGCCACCAGACGGTCGCCGCCCTTGGCCGTGGCGAGGAGCGTGCGTCCGTCCGCCGTGACCGCCACCCCGTGGGGCGCACGGCCCACGGCAAACCGCCGCAGCACGCGTCCGCTGGCGGTGTCGAGCTCCGCCACGCGGCCATCCCCCACCTCGAGGACATAGAGCCGGCCGCCGTCCGGCGACAGCGCCAGATGCTCCGGGGCCTTGCCGACGAGGAAGTTGCGCAGCACCACCCACCGCTCCGTGTCGACCTCGCTGACGGTGTCGTTGCCCGTGTTGCTGACGTAGACCCGGCGCCCGTCGCGGCTGACGACGGCGTAGTTCGGCGCGGGGCCCGTGAGGACCGTGCGCACCACGTGCCCGTGCGCGACGCTGACGACGCTGATGGCGCCGCGGGTCGTGTGCACCGCCACGGCATGCGCGCCGTCAGGGAGCAGCGCGATGTGATGGACCATTCCGGGCACGGTGACCCGGCGCAGCTCCCGGCGCGCGCGCACGTCGATCACGGACACGTGGCTGCTCATGGCCGCGGAGACCCCGCCGCCGCCACGGTGATGGGCCTCGTGCTCCGACTGGGACATGCCGGCGGGCCGGGGCGGCACCGTGCCGGCGTGCTCCTCGATGCTGCCGGCCACCAGGTACCGCCCGTCCGGCGTCACGGCAAGCGCGTGCACGTTGCCGACCCCGTCGATGGTGCCCGCCAGCGCGTCGCGCCCGGTATCGACGACGGCGATGCGGCCTGCGGCGCCGAGCGGCACGTAGGCGGTGCCCGCCGTCGCGCCAGCCGAGCCGAGCAGCCCCGCCAGGAGCACGGCCCAGGCCAGGCCCGCCCGTGGCGCGCCGCGGGCCCACCGTGCGTCCGGGTTCTCCGCTCGCATTTCCCCCTCCTTCGTCCGTCGGGCCTCAACCGGCCTGGAGCCGATTGCACACCTTGATTTCGCGCACAGGTCAAGCCGTCCGGTCCGCGGGGTCGGGGTCGGCGTCCGCCGACTCGATCAGGTGGCAGACCGAGTCCCCGGTGGGCAGCGCGTCCGGCATGCGCGCCCACTCGGCCAGCGCCCGCTCCATGCGCCGCTGCAGCGCCTGGAGCTCGTCGAGGCGGCGGCGGTTCTCCTCCACGCGCCGTCCCAGGATGGCGCGCACGCGCGGGCAGGGCGAGCGGCCCTTGTCCGCATCGGCGAGGATCTGCCGGATCTCGGCGAGCGAGAAGCCGAGCGCCTGGGCCTTGCGCACGAAACGCAGCCGCGCTACCTCGCGGTCGCTGAAGAGCCGGTAGCCGTTCGCCGGGTTGCGGCCCGGGCGCAGCAGGCCGATGCGCGCGTAGTAGCGCACCACGTGCGGCGCCACCCCGGCGCGCGCGGCCGCCTCGGCGACCGTGTACCGGGGCGCGGCGCGGGCGCGCGCGGCGGCGTCGCCCACCGCGCGCGCCCGCCTGCCCCCGCGCATCCGCGGCTCCCTCAGTTGGCGTTCTGCATGAAGGTCAGGACGTCGCGCGCCTCGGCCCCCGTCAGACCGCCCCGGACGCGCATGTGCGCGATGATGGGCCGCCACTGGTCGTCGCGGAACTCGCGGGGGTCGCGCAGGTTGTGGCAGCGCGTGCAGTTCTCGGACCAGACGCGCGCCCCCCGCGCGAAGGCCTCCTTGTCGCCGCCGCGTTCGCCCGCCGTCGCCGGGACCGCCGCAGCGAGGCCGGCGGCCACCATCAGGAGCGCCGGAAAGAGTCTCGTCTTGCGCATGGTGCCGCCCTCCCTCAGAAGCCGTAGGCGAACTGGAGCAGGAAGCGGTCGTCGTCCGTGGGCTGGCCGCTCTGACCGTCGTTGAGCTCGTAGGCGACCTTGGCGACCGCGTTCGGCGCCAGCAGGTAGTTCAATCCGAGCGCCCACTGCCGCTGGTCCTCGGCCGCGTGGGGCGAGTCGTAGTCGCTGTACCGCACCACGCCCTCGAAGCGCGTCGGCCGGAACTTCCAGGCGAGCTGCGCGTACCACGCCTTCCACTCCGCCTCGTCCGGCCACAGGCTACCGGCGCGCGCGCCGATGCGCTGGCGCACGTACTCGGCGCGCGCGTCGAGGTTGCCGCGGACCAGGCTGAAGTCGGCGCCGACGAGGTCGTAGTCGCGGCCCTTGTCCTCGCTGGTGCCGTCCTCGACCATGAGCTTGCCGGTCACGGCGGAGACACCGATCTCGAGGCCCGGCCGCGGCAGCACGCTCACGCGCCCGCCGTAGACCTTGTCGCCGTCCTCGTCGGAGGCCTTGGCCTCGGCCTCGATGCGCTCGATCTCGCCGCCGCCGAGCTCGCCTTCGGCGCTCGGGCCGTTGGCCACGTAGAAGGCGTAGGTCAGCTTCCACGGATTGCCGATATTCACGCCGCCGCGCACCTCGAGCCCGAGGTCCGACTCGGGTGCCGCCTGCTCCTCGCCGAAGCCCGCGGGCTTGGACGGCAGCTTGTTGATCCAGGCCGGATGCAGGTTCTGGATGAAGAAGCCGGCCGGGCTCAGGAACTTGCCGCCGACGAGCGTGACATTGTCCGTGACGAACCAATCGAGCGTGGTGTACTCGAGGTTCGTCTTGGTGGAGCCGTCGTCCAGCACCTCGAACTCGAGCTCCGCCTCCCAGAGGACCTTGTCGTCGTACAGGAAATGGAAGATGGGATTGAAGTTGGCCACGTTGAAGCTGCCGTCGGCGCCCTCGGCGTCGGTGTAGCCGACGGCGGCGTAGCCCGCCACGTGCAGCACCGATTCGGCGTCCTTCCATTCCGAGTGCGTCTTGGCGACCTCCTTGACCTCGCGCTCGAGCTTCTCCACGCGCTGCTGCGCCTCCTGCTGCTCTGCGAGACGCCGCTCGAGCTCGCTGATGCGGCGCTTGAGCGCCTCCAGCTCCGCCCGCAGCGCGGCCTCGCCCTCGGCCGCGGTCGCCGGGGCGGCACAGAGTGCGGCAAGTCCTGCGGCCGCCACGAGGGCGGGCAGGCGCCTGTGCGTCGCTTGCCTGGGCATCGCTCGATCCCCCCTTCCCTCGACCACACCTTGCGCGGCCCGGCCCTAAGGCCGGGCCGCCGTCCGGAGAGACAGCGTCGACCTGCGCGCAAGGTGCAGGTCAAGCGGCGTCGGCCTGGCCGGCGATCTCGTGCGCGAGCTCGGGCAGCGCGTGCGGGTGAGCCAGCACCTCGGCGAGCCGCCGCTCGCGGCGGCGCAGCCGCTCGATCTCGCGCCGCGTCTCGTCGAGCCGGCGCGCGAGCAGCGGGCGCGGGTCGGCGGCGCCCGCGTCGGTGGCGCGCAGGAAGGCGCGCACCTCCGCGAGGCTGCAGCCGAGCGCGCGCAGGCCGCGGATGAGCTGCAGGCGGGCGACGTCCTCGCGGCGGAAGACGCGGTAGCCGTTGGCCGGATCGCGCATGGGCCGCAACAGGCCGATGCGCGCGTAGTAGCGCACGACGTGGGGCGGCACGCCGGCCGCCTTGGCGAGATCAACGACTCTCATGGCTGTGCCCTCCCTCTCCGTCGTGGGCGTCCGCCGCGGCGTCGCGTGTCCCGGTGGACGCCCCGGGCTCCCAGCGCGCGAGCCCGAGATGGAAGAAGGCGTGGACGTAGGCGAGCACGTCCCAGCGCTCGTCCTCGCTCAGCACCCGCTTGAAGGCCGGCATGGCCGAGCCCATGCCCCGGAAGGGCTCCACGGTGCCCCCCTCGCTGAGGCGCCAGAACAGGTAGGCGTCGCCGTCGTGGGGCGGACGGTGGAAGTGGTTGGTGAGATCGGCGGGCCGATGCGCGAGCGAGGCCGCGAGCGGTCCCGTGCCACGCCCGTCGGCGCCATGACAGACCTGGCAATGCCGCCGGTAGAGCGCACGGCCGCGCCCGATGGCGTGCAGGTCGGCCCAGCGGTCGCCGCGGTAGCCGGCGTAGGCGGGCGGAGGTTCCACCCAGCGCTCGTGCCGGTGCGTGCCGTGGCCGCCGCCGGCGCTCTCATGCGCCATGGCCCCGCCCGCCAGCATCACGCCGAGGACCGCCCCGGCCACCCGCCGACGCCCGAAGGCGCCCCCGTGCGGGCAACAGCGCCCGTGCTTATCGGAGATCGAGTGCATCGTTGGCCTCCCGTGGTCCAGTTCGAAAGGGGACGCGCACGCGCGCGCAGGCACGCGTGCCCCGAAAAGAAGGACCGCGGGGGCTAGATGCGAAGGCGCGGAATCAGGCGAAGGAGTTCGGCCGGCGGCGGCGCGCGCGGCTGAACCGCGCCGGTGCATGTGGAGCCCGGCAGGAGGACGCGCCCCGCGCCGTGCGGCGGTGGCGCCTGCGCGAGACGCGGGCGTGGTAGCTCCGCGGCCTTGGCCGGGATTGCGGCGGCGTCGCGGAGCTCTGGCGCCGGACAGCGGTGCTGCTCCGTGCGGTGGAGCGGCCCGTGCGCGGCGTGCCGAAGCGCGGGCGCGTGTTCCGTGCCCTCCGTGCCATGCCGGTGCGCCTCCCGACCGTCGGCGCCGTGCACGGGCGCCGTGGGACGGCCCGTCGCGAAGAGCTCACAGCAGGTGGCTGCGAGGCTCTCGCCCACGCTCGCGGCGAGCCACAGCAGGAGCACGCCACGCCCGAGGGTGCGGAGCCTCGCGCTGCCGGCCATCCCGCGCCCTCCCGCGGCGCCCTCCTCGCGAGCGCCGTTCAGGCCGCCGCCCCGGCCGCGAGGGCGTCGCGCACGCGCTCGAGGCGCTGGCGCACCTCGGCCGCGAGCTCGGCGATCTCCGGACGGTCCACGAGCTGGAGCACCGCCTTGGGATCCATGAAGGCGACCGTGACCCGACCGTCGCTTTCCTGCCGCACGACGACGTTGCACGGCAGGAGCAGGCCGATATCTGGCTCGGCCGTGAGGGCGCGGTGCGCGAGCGGGGGATTGCAGGCACCCAGAATGCGGTACGGAGGGTGGTCGACGCCGAGCTTGGCCTTGAGCGTGGCCTGGACGTCGATCTCCGTGAGGACGCCGAAGCCCTCTTCCTTGAGCGCCTCGGTCACGGCCTGCACGGCCTCGTCGAAGGGCATGTCGAGGGTGATCGAAAAACCGTACATCGCGTGCCTCCTTTTGGTACCGCCACCGCCCCACCCGCTTTTGGGGAGCCCTGGCGGCCTTTTCAAGTCTTCAGCATACGCGAGTGCAGGACCCGTGTCCTGATCCGCATCAGTCCCACGGGCAATACCTGTATATCCGGGAGGGAAAAAGGACGGGGCGCCGAGGCGCCCCGTCCGCGTCGTGCCTCCCTGCATCGGCCACGCGCTCAGCCGCGGCTGTCCGGGCCGAGCTCCGTGAGCTCCGTCGGCTCCTCGGCGTCGTCCAGACGCACCACCGCGTCCTGCGGCTCGGCGCCGATTTCGTAGACGTCCCTGCTCTCCTCGCCGAGGTCCGGGAACACCGGCGCCGGCTGCGCCAACCTGCCGAGCTCCGCAACGTGGGGGCTGTCCTCGTCGGACGGAACCCCATGGGCGGCCAGCGCGGTCCCGGCACCGAGGCCGAGGGCGGCGGCAAACACCGTGGTCGTGAAGAGCTTGCGGGCGATGTTCGTCTTCATGGCATTACCTCCTCAGCTTTCCGCTGTGCCATACGTCCGTTCGTCGGAGCGAAGGTCGGATGGCTCCTTCACGGGCTCCGGGTGCCGTGCCGGCCGTGAAACGCTCGCGTCCGCGACCGGCTCCACCGGACACGACCCCTAGGGGTTCCGCACCTGGGGACCGGGTGGCGGCAGAAGCCGCCCCGGAGCCCGCCGGCCGCTAGATGCGCAGCCGTGCGGTCAGGAGGTAGGGAGGTGGTCCCGCCGCGAGCGTGTACGACGGGACGGGAGAATCGTGGGCCGCGGCCCATCCGGCCGCGTGCGTGCCGGACGCCGCGACCGCAGGGCCGCCGCCGGAAGGAAGCGCCGCCTCGAGCCACACGCGCACGCACGGTGCGGCGCCCGCCAGCGCGGGCGCACGCACCGCCGCCGCGTGAGCCACGCAGGCGTGGGCGCCCGCGTAAGGCGCATCCAGGCTGGCCTGGTCACGGCCCGCAGGCCCGGCGCTGGCACCCGGCAAGCGGCATGCCATGGCGGGCGCCACGACCGCGAGCAGCAGCACCGCGGCCGCCGTCACACCCGCCATGTGCCTTCTGGTGCCTCGCATCGCGCTTCCCCCCCGCAAGGCGTTCCACCAGTTATGACAGCCTTCCGCCGCCGGAGTTCCCTCTACCGGCGCGCATCCCGTGACGCCCCGCTTCAGCCGCCGGAGGCGCGGCGGCGCGCGCGCGCCTCGATGCCCTCCCAGGCCTGGTAGACCTCGTCCGGCCACTGGGACTGGAACCAGGCGATGACGGCATCGATGTCCTCGTCCGAGAGCTTGTCCTTCCACGGCGGCATGCTGCCGCCGATGGCGAGCGTGCCGTTGCGGATGGTCATGCGCAGGGCGGCGAGCGGATGGTGCCAGGTGTGCCCGGTGCCGTTGAGCGGCGGCGGCGGCCACTTGCCGTCCGGCCGGCGCTGGCGCCAGTTGGGCGCGCCCTCGCCGCGCTCGCCGTGGCAGCGCGCGCAGTTCTCGCGATAGATCCGCGCGCCGCGGGCGATCATCTCCGGGTCCGAGAACAGCCGCGGCAGGCCGGCCGCCGCGGTCTTCGTCCGCGCCGCCTGCTGCGCCGGCTGGGGCGAAGCCGCCGCAGACGCCGCCGCCTGCGGCGAGGGGGCTTGCGTGCCGCTTTCCGGCTCCTCGGGCCCGCTGCATCCGGCGGCGAGCGCCGCCGAGGCCAGCACCGCCGCCATGGGCCATCGTCTCCTCATCGCATCTTCCTCCGCTTTGCAGGTGACGGGAGGTCCCCGGGCGCGCGGCCCGGGGACGCCCGTTGCATCAGAACCAGGCGCGGATACCCGCCACCACGGCGAGGTCGTCGGTAGGCTCGCCGTCGGTACGCGCCATGTCGGCGGTCTCGCCGTAGAGCCGCCACCAGCGCACGCCCACGTAGGGTGCGAACTCGCGGCGGAACTCGTAGCGCAGGCGCAACCCGAGGCGCAGGCTGTTGAGGCCCGTGCCCATCCCGAAGTCCTCGTCGCTGCCGGCGGCCACCACGGCCTCGAAGCGCGGCTGCAAATACATGCGCTGCGTCAGGCGCATGTCGTGCTCGGCCTCGAGGTCGAACCACGCGTCGCCTTTCTCGCTGACGCGCACGTTGGCGTCGACCTCGAAAAGATAGGGTGCGAGCCCCTGGATGCCGAGCACGAGGTAGCCCTGCTCGTGGTCCGGGCCCGGACCGTAGGTGCGCCGGAAGCCGAGGCCAGCCTGCACGTCCCAGAACGGGCGGATGAGGCGGCTGTACTGGACGTCGAAGTTCTCGACCTCGCCGCCCTCGCCGCCCGAGCGCACGTCCTCGCCCTCGGTCTCGATCCACAGCCGCTGGTAGTCGCCTCCGTACCAGGCCTGGATGTCGTACTCGAGGACGTCCTCTTCGTCGCCCCAGGCGTACTCGATGCGGTCGATCAGGACCTTGCCATAGGGGGTGGCGTCGTTGACGGGCAGGGGCCAGCCCGGCTGGCTCTGCGGGCCCGTGCCCGCTGCGAGTGCGGCCTGCATGCCCAGCGTCGCCGCCAGCGCCCCGGCCGCAAGGGGGGCGGTGAGACGGAATGCCTTCAGCTTCATGGATGCACCCTCCCTACGGTCAGGACACCGAGACCACGCGGAACATGCCCGCCTTCATGTGGTAGAGCAGGTGGCAGTGGAAGGCCCAGTCGCCGGGCGCGTCCGCCGTGATCAGCACCGAGAGCATCTCGCCCGGCTTGAGCACGACCGTGTGCTTGCGCGGGCGGTGCTCGCCCTGGGCGTTCTCGAGCTCCATCCACATCCCGTGCAGGTGGATGGGGTGGTCCATCATGGTGTCGTTGACCATGATCAGCCGCAGGCGCTCGCCGTGGCGGAAATGGATCGGCCCCGTGACCTCCGTGAACTTCTTGCCGTCGAAGGACCACATGTAACGCTCCATGTTGCCCGTGAGGTGGAGCTCGATCTCGCGCTGCGGCGGCCTGCGGTCGGGCCAGGGCGCGAGCGCGCGCAGGTCGTCGTAGACCAGCACGCGGTGGCCGGGCGCGCTCGCGAGCCCCACCCCCGGCTCGTCCATGCGGTACTGGGGGTTGTCGGTGACCATGGCCGCGCCCGGCCCGTGGCCGCCCGGCGGATGCTGCACCTTGCGACCGGCGAGCACCCAGCCGGCGGGCGCGCCGCCCATGGCCATGGCGCCGTGGCCCATGCCGTGCATCATGCCGTGTCCCTTGCCACGGCCCATGCCGCCTTGGGCCTCCCTCTTCATCGGCATGTCATCGGCGCCGCCGTGGCCCGCCATGCCGTGGTGCATCCCCCCGTGCCCGGCGTGGCCCATGGCCGCCGCGTCGCGCTCCACCGGACCCTTGCGCGGCTCGACCGCCGGCCCCTTCAGGCCGGCGCGCGGCGTGAGACTCGCGCGCACGAAGCCCGAGCGGTCCATGGACTCGGCCATGATGGTGTAGGGCCGGTCGTCGGGCTCGACGATCACGTCGTAGGTCTCGGCCACGCCGATGCGGAACTCGTCCACGGTCACCGGCGCCACGTGCTGGCCGTCGGCGTGCACCACCGTCATCTTCAGGCCCGGGATGCGCACGTCGAAGAAGGTCATGGCCGAGGCGTTGATGAAGCGCAGCCGCACCCGCTCGCCGGGGCGGAAGAGCGCGCTCCACTCGGTTTCGGCCGGACGGCCGTTGATCAGGTAGGTGTACTCGGCCCCCGTCACGTCGAGGATGTCGCGCGAGCTCATGCGCATCACGGCCCACATTGCCCTGTCGCGCCAGGCCTGCGCCCAGCCCTTCTCGCGCGCCTCGCGCAGGAAGTCGCCGACGGTGCGCTGCTGGTAGTTGAAATAGCCCTCGGACTTCTTCAGGCGCGAGAACACCCAGTGGGGGTCGTGGAAGGTCCAGTCCGAGAGCACCACGGCGTAGTCGCGGTCGTACTCGAAGGGCTCGGGCTCGCGCGGCTCGATGACCAGCGGCGCGTAGTGGCCGAGCTGCTCCTGCAGCCCCGAGTGGCTGTGGTACCAGTAGGTGCCGTACTGCTTCACGGGGAAGCGGTAGACGAAGGTCTCGCCGGGGCGGATGCCCCGGAAGCTCACGCCCGGGACGCCGTCCATCTCCGGCGGCACCAGGATCCCGTGCCAGTGGATGGAGGTGTCCTCGTCGAGCCGGTTGGTGACGCGCAGCTCGACCTCGCGGCCCTCCTTCCAGCGCAGCAGCGGGCCCGGGATGGTGCCGTTGATGGTGATGGGGTTGCCGAGACGGCGGCCGATGCGCATGGGCCGGCGCTCGATGGTCAGCTCGAAGATGTCGAGGTTGCCCTCGCTGCGCTTGGGCGCCTCGACGTTGCCGCTCGCGCCCCAGCCGAAGGCGGGCGCGAGCCGGCCCAGCCCGGCCATGAGGCCGAGCGCGGCCGCGCCGCGCAGGACGCGGCGGCGGCCCGGGTCGTGGGCGTGCCGTGTACGGTGGCTCATGTTCTCCTCCTCGCGTTTGGCTCCGTGTCGTGGTCGCGCGGACGTCGGGACGGCGGCGGGTGCCGCCGGGCCAGGCGGCCGCGGACCCTTACCCTGGCGATGCCGAAGGCGGGCTCAGGCGCGGGGAGGGCGGAAGGGGACGGCGGGCATGGGCTCCGTGGGCCGGGGCACCGCGCGCACGGCCGGCGCGACACGGACCGGCACGGCTGCCACGGGTGCGGCCGCGACCACGCCGTGGCACTGGGCGCACTGCGGGCAGCCGAGCCGGTC
>WGBS01000006.1 GCA_015494165.1 Gammaproteobacteria bacterium
CGGACGATGAAGCCCGAGCGGTCGGCGGTGGGGACGAGGGCGGCCTCGTGGACGCCGAAGCGCCCGGCGCGGCGGTCGGCGAAATAGCGCCGCAGGGTCTCGGCGATCACGGGAAAGGCGAGCGCCTCCCACGGCACCTCCTCCTCGCGCACCAGGCGCACCTCGAGGCTCTCGGGTCCCGGAGCGAACACGGGCGGATCGAGGCGGCCGCGGTACATGACGTAGACCTGGTTGATGTGGGGGAGGCTGAAGAGGGCGTAGAGCGCGAGCCCGCGCACCTCGGCGCAGGCCTCCTCGCGCGTCTCGCGCGCCGCGGCCTCGGCCACCGTCTCGTCGTTCTCCATGAAGCCCGCAGGCAGCGTCCACAGCCCGTAGCGCGGCTCGATGGCGCGCCGGCACAGCAGCACGCGCCCCTCGTGCTCCGGGATGCAGCCGGTGACGATCTTGGGGTTCTGGTAGTGGACGAAGCCGCAACGCCCGCAGACGTGGCGCGGCAGGCTGTCGCCCTCCGGCACCCGCAGCCGCACCGGGCCGCCGCACTGGCTGCAGAAGCGGATCTCGGGCTTCGGCATCGCAGCCCGACGATAGCAGAAGGGGACCCGCGGCGGGAGCGCGGCGCGGTCCGCGGCGTGTGACGGGCGTCACAGTCCGCGGCGCGGCGGCAGGGCCGCAGCGCACGGGTGTCGCTTCCGCGGCACCGTCCGTCGCGTGCGGGCCCCCCGGACCCGGCCGCGCGCTATGCTTGACGGATGGGCTCGCTTTTCCGTGGAGGGTCAGGGGCTTGACGTGACGCCGCGGCTCACCCGCAACGTGCTCGTCGCCTGCGGCGTGATCCTCGCGGATCTCGCCCTCAAGGCGCTGGTCGCCGCGCTCTGGGAGCCCGGCGCCCGCACCGCGCTGGTGCCGGGCCTGCTGGGCATCGGCCACGTGGCCACCGGCAGCCCCGTGCCGGGGCTGCTCGCCGAGGCCGAGGGCTGGCGCCGCTCGGCGCTGGCGGGCTTCGGGGGGCTCGTGCTGCTGTGGCTGCTCGACCTGCTGCGCCGCGGCGAGGGGCCGGCGCGCTGGGCCGCGGGCAGCCTCTACCTGATCGCCGCCGGCGTCGTCTCCAACACCCTCGACCTCGTGGTCATGGGCCGCGTGACCCGCTACCTGCTGCCGGGCAACGCGGGGCTCGCCCTCAACCTCGCCGACCTCGCCATCCTCGGCGGGCTGGCCTGGCTGGCGGGCGCGGCGGTGCGCTTCCGCGGCGTGCCGGAGCGCAGCCTGCTGCCGCTCGCCCGCGCCCCCGCCTTCGACGTGCCGCTGGAGCGCTTCCCGCGCGGGGTGGACAACGTGCGTGTGGACGTGCGCCTGAGCCCGCGCTTCACGCGCGAGCTCAGGCGCGTGGTCGCCGCTCTCGTCGCCCAGGAGATCGCCGGCGGGCGCGGCGCGGCGCTCGCCCCCGGCGCGCTCGGCGGTCGCGAGGGCTTCGAGGGGCTGCGCGCGGCCTACAGCGCCATGCTGGAGGCGGCGGTGCACCGCGCGCGCCGCGAGGGCGGGCGCATCGAGCGCGTGCAGCTCCTGCAGCTCGGCGTCCTCAAGGCCGTGCAGGAGGCGGTGCGCGCCGAGATCGAGGCCGTCCTCCAGGGCTTGCGCGGCTCGCTGCGCGAGGAGCGCACCCGCGCGACCGAGGGGCTGGAGCTCTACGAGCACCTGGTGCGCTTCGCCAAGCGCCGCCCCCGCGTGCAATATGCGGTCGCGCGGCGCGTATGGACGCAGCTCATGCAGGTGGAGGCGGGACCCGCGGCGGAGCTGCGCCGCTCGCTGCTCGGCACCGCCTGGGCATTGCCGCGCGAGGTGCTGGACAACCCGCTGCTGCACGCCACGGACCCGACGGCGCCGGAGCTCCTCATGCGCCACTACGTGCTGCTCGGCCACCGCAGCGAGGACCGCCAGACCTACGTCTGCGTCGAGCGCGAGGTGGAGGCGCTGTTCGTGCGCGCCGGCGCCGAGCGCGCGGGTCCCGGGCTGTCGCCGCGCGTGCGGCGCCTGCACTGGTACGCCTGGGACGAGGCGGTCGAGCCCGAGGTGCTGCGCCGGCGGGTGCGGCGCGACCTCGATCATGCGGTGCCGGGCACGGAGGTGCCGGAAAACGTCGACCTGCTGCTCGACGGCGAGCGCACCTGGGAGGCGATGGAGGCGGCCCGCCGCCGCGGCGACATGGACGCCTGGAACCGCCTGCGGCTGCACCGCCGCTTCCAGGAGCTCGAGCTGCGCCGGCTCGAGGACGCCTTCCGCGACCACGGCGTGCTGGGGCGCATCGTCGCAAGCTACGAGGTCGTGCCGCTCTACCGCGACCACTACCGCGGCATCAACCCGCTGCTGCTGCTGCAGTACCTGAGCGGGGGGCCGGGGGCGGCGCGCGCGCTCGAGAAGATCCGCGCCGCGCTCGGCGCGTCGGGCCGCCGCGACCCGCGGCTCGCGCCGCTGCGGGCCGCCGCCCGGCGTGTGCGCCGTTGCCCGGGACGGCGCCGGCGCGCGCTCGTGCGCCGCTACCTGCGCGACTTCCTCGCCTACCGCCGCGACCTGCGCTGCTACTTCCTCACGCGCGCCCTGCTCGAGCAGCTGCGCCTCGTGGAGTCGGCCGAGGAGGTGCGGCTCTCGCGCGCCAACCGCGCGCTGCAGGACTACCCAGGCCCTGGCGAGAGCGACGAGAGCGCCGCCGCCACCCGCGGGCACGTCATCGTCAAGGCCGACCTGCGCGGGTCCATGCGCATCACGCGCGAGCTCGTGCGCCGCGGCCTCAACCCCGCCACGCACTTCGATCTGCACTTCTTCGGCCCCGTGAACGAGCTGCTGCTCATGTTCGGCGCCGAGAAGGTCTTTCTCGAGGGCGACGCCGTCATCGCCGGCATCATGGAGCCCGAAGGGGGGATGCTGCCGCGCATGGCGGTGGCACGCGCCTGCGGGCTGGCGCGCGCCATCGTCGACCTGGTGCGTGCCCACAACGCCGGCTGCCGCCGCCACGGCCTGCCCGAGCTCGAGGTCGGGGTGGGCATCGCCTGGTGGCCCGAGCCGCCCGCCTATCTCTACGACGGCGACCGCCCCATCACCATCTCGCCGGCCATCGGCCTCGCCGACCGCCTGTCGTCGTGCGCGCGCTTCCTCCGCGAGACGGCCGCGGCGCCGCCCGGCGTGCACGCCATGACCTGGCGCGTGCCCCCGAGCCACCCGCTCGCGGGCGAGAAGGGCGAGCGCGAGCTCCACTACAACGTCAACGGCGTGCTCCTCCACCGCGAGGCCTTCCCGCAGCTCGCCGAGGAGATCCGCCTCGGGCGCGTGGAGCTGGAGGTGCCGGGCCTCGGCCCGTGCGCCTTCTACGGGGGACGCTACCTCGACGCGCGCGGCAGCACCCGGCGCCTGACGCTGCGCGAGGGGCGGGTGCGCGAGCTCGAGCCGCGCGGCGAGCCGGCGGCGAGCTACTACGAGGTGGTGGTCGACGAGGCGCTCGCCGCGCGCGTGTGGCGCCGGCTCGAGCCCGCCGGGGCCGAGGCGCGCGAGCCGCGCGGCCCGCTAAGCTAGCGGCCCGCCCCGCTCGCTTTACCGCGGGCCGCGCGGCGGCTAAGGTGTCCGCCGACGGCAGGCCGGCATGATCCCCCTCCACGACGACAACCCGACGACGCTGCGCCCGGTGGTGACGGTGGCGCTCATCGCCGCCTGCGTCGCGGCCTTCCTGTGGCAGATCTCCCTCGGCCAGACCGGCTACCGGCGCGCCGTCTACAGCTTCGGCTTCATCCCGGCGGTGTTCTTCGGCGAGCGTGCCCTGGCGCCCGAGCTCGCCGTGGTGCCGCCGGCGCTC
>WGBS01000007.1 GCA_015494165.1 Gammaproteobacteria bacterium
GCGGAAGGGCGCGAAGCCGGCCTCGTCCACGGGGCCGGCTTCGCGCCCTTCCGCGGCGGCCCGCTGGCCTACGGCCGCGCGCGCGGCGTGCGCGAGGTCACCGCCGCCCTCGCCGGCCTCGAGCGCCGCTACGGCGAGCGCTTCCGGCCCGATCCCGGCTGGGCGCTCCTCGCCGACGAGGGCGGGCGGCCCGGGATCCGGGAGGAGGTGAAGCCATGACCCCGAGGGCACGATCCGCCACGGCCGCGGGCGCGCCCGACGTGATCGCCCCCGAGGCGGCGGGCACGCTCGCGGGGCTCCTTCGCGAGCGCGCCCGCCGCAGCCCCGAAGCGCCCGCCTACCGCCACTTCGACCGCGGCGCCGGCGCCTGGCGCACGCTCACCTGGGCGGAGGCGGCGCGCGAGGCCGGGCGCTGGCAGGCGGCGCTCGCCCGCGAGGGGCTCGAGCCCGGCGAGCGCGTCGCCCTCATGTGCCGCAACCGCCCGGAGTGGATGCTCTTCGACATGGCCGCGCAGGCGCTCGGCCTCGTCGTGGTGCCGCTCTACGCCGAGGACCGCAGCGACAGCGCCGCCTGGATCATCGAGCACTCCGGGGCGCGGCTGCTCCTCGTCGAGGAGGCGGCGCAGTGGACGCGCCTCGCCGCCGCGCGCGAGCGCCTGCGCGGGCTCAAGCGCATCGTCACCCTCGAGCCCGTCGCGCGCGAGGACCCGCGCGTGCGCTGGATCGGCCGCTGGCTGGACGGCGCCGACGGGCCCTTTGAGCCAGCCGCCCTCGACCCCCACACGCTCGCCACCATCGTCTACACCTCGGGCACCACGGGGCGCCCGAAGGGCGTCATGCTCAGCCACCACAACATCCTGTGGAACGCAGCGGCCTCGCTGCGCGCCGTGCCGGCGCTGCCCGACGACCTCTTCCTCTCCTTCCTGCCGCTGTCGCACACCTTCGAGCGCACCGTGGGCTACTACCTGCCGGTGATGGCCGGAAGCTGCGTCGCCTACGCGCGCTCCATTCCCGAGCTCGCCGAGGACCTCGCCTCGGTGCGGCCCACGGTGCTGGTCACGGTGCCGCGCATCTTCGAGCGCGTGCGCCGCCGCCTCGAGGAGCAGCTCCGCGCGCGCCCCGCGCTCGCACGGCATCTCTTCCACACCGCCGCCGAGGTCGGCTGGGCGCACTTCCAGCACGCGCAGCACCGCCGCGGCTGGAGCCCCGCCCTCGCCGCCTGGCCTGCGCTGCACCTGCTGGTCGCCGCGCGCGTGCTGGAGCGCCTCGGCGGGCGCCTGCGCGCGGCGATCTGCGGGGGCGCGCCGCTCGCGCCCGAGCTGGGGCACCTCTTCATCGGGCTCGGCGTGCCCATCCTCCAGGGCTACGGCCTCACCGAGCACAGCCCC
This sequence comes from Gammaproteobacteria bacterium, assembly GCA_015494165.1. Taxonomy (GTDB): domain Bacteria; phylum Pseudomonadota; class Gammaproteobacteria; order S144-34; family S144-34; genus S144-34. Next base: position 1,389 of record WGBS01000007.1, read on the forward strand.
GTCATCAGCGTCAACCGCGCCGAGGACAACGTCCCGGAGAGCGTCGGCGAGCCGCTGCCGGGCGTGGAGGTCCGCATCGGCCCGCGCGAGGAGCTCCTCGTGCGCAGCCCCTCCGTCATGCTCGGCTACTGGGAGGACCCGGACGCCACCCGGCGCATGATCGACCGCGACGGCTGGCTCCACACAGGCGACCAGGCGCGGATCGAGCGCGGGCACGTCTTCATCACGGGGCGCCTCAAGGACGTGATCGTGCTCGCCACCGGCGAGAAGGTACCGCCCGCCGACATGGAGATGGCGATCCTCGAGGACGCGCTGTTCGAGCAGGTCATGGTCGTGGGCGAGCAGCGGCCCTACCTGGTGGCCGTGTGCGTGCTCGATTCCGGGGCCTGGCGCGCTCTCGCCGCCGCCCTCGGGCTCGATCCCGACGATCCCGCGAGCCTCGCCGATCCACGCGCGGAACGCGCCGTCGTCGAGCGCATCGGCCGCTGCCTCCACGCGTTCCCGGGCTACGCCCAGGTGCGCCGCGCCGTGCTGACCCTGGAGCCGTGGACCGTCGAGGACGGCCTTCTCACGCCCACCCTGAAGCCGAAGCGCCGCCGCATCGAGGCGCGCCACGCCGAGGCCATCGCCGCCTGCTACGCCGGGCACTGAACCCCGCGTGCTTGTGAATGGCGACGGACGCCCTCACTACTAAGGGCGGAGGGCGCCGCGGACGCGGCGCCGAATTCCGTGTCGCGCCGCTGGCGCAGGAGGAAACCACGATGGCAGAAGACGCGCTGCGCAAGGAGCTCGATTCGCTCAAGGCCGACCTGCAGCAGCTGCGCAAGGACGTCGGCGGTCTCGCGGACGCCGTCCGCGAGACGGCCGCCGCCCGCGCGGCGCAGACGAAGGCGCGCGCCGCCGAGGAGCTGAAGGAGGCGCGCGAAGCCGTGGCCCGCCGCCTCGAGGACGCCACGGAGGCGGGCCGCAAGGCGGCCGAGACGGTCGAGGGCCAGATCCGCGAGCACCCGCTGAGCAGCCTGCTGGCCGCCTTCGGGTTCGGCCTCATCATCGGCCTGCTCACCCGCAGCGGGGGGGACCGGCACTGAAGCGCCTGGCCGACCTCGTGCTCGCGGTCGCGGACCTGGCCGAGGCCGAGGGCCGCGCGCTGCGGGCAGCGGCGCTGCGCACCGGCGGGGCCCTCGCGCTGCTCGCCGCCGCGGCCGTGCTGCTGGCGGGCGGCCTGCTGCTGTGGCTCCTCGCCCTCTACCGGCTCGCCGCGGCCGCCTGGGGACCGGTGGCTGCGGCCGGCCTCGCGGGGCTGGCCGCCGTGGCCGGCGCAGGGGTGCTTGCATGGATCGGCATGCGGCTCGCCCGCTGACGCCCGAAGAGGCCAAGGCGCGCCTGCGCGAGGCCGCCGAGGCGCTCACGCCCGAGGGGCTCGCGCGCGAGGCGGTGCGCGAGGCCCCATGGCTCAGCCTCGGGCTCGCGGCCGCAGCGGGGCTCGCGCTCGGGGCGCTGCTCGGGCACCGGCCGCTGCGCGGCGCGCTCGGCCCCGCCGCCCTCGCGCTCGCCGAGCTCGCCGCCCCATGCCTGCGTCGCCGCTGACAGCCGGACCGTGGCCTGGCGCGCGGCCTTCGACCTCGACCCGCGGCTCGTCTATCTGGACCACGCCGCCGTGGCGCCGCTGCCGCGCGCCGCCGCCGAGGCGGCGTGCCGTTTCGCCCGCGAGGCGGCCGTCCGCGGCGCGCTCCGCTACGAGCGTTGGCTCGAGACGGAGGCGCGGCTGCGTGCGCGGGCAGCCGCCCTCTTCGGCAGCGAGCCCGACGACGTCGCCATCGTCAAGAACACCTCCGAGGGGCTCTCCCTGCTCGCCTTCGGGCTCGACTGGCGGCGCGGCGACGGCATCGTGCACTGCGCCGACGACTTCCCGGCCAACCGCCACGTGTGGGAGGCGGCGGCCGCCCGCTTCGGCCTCGTGCGCCGGACCGTGGCCATCGCCCGCGAGCCGGACCCCGAGGCGGCCCTGATCGCCGCGCTCGATGCCGGGCCCACGCGGGTGCTCGCCGTGAGCTCGGTGCACTACGCGACGGGCCTGCGCCTCGACCTCGCCCGCCTCGGCGCCGCCTGCGCCGAGCGCGGCGTAATCCTGTGCGTCGACGCAATCCAGAGCCTCGGCGCGCTGCGCATGGACGTGCGCGGGTGGGGCATCCACTGGGCGGCGGCCGACGGCCACAAGTGGCTGCTCGGGCCCGAGGGCTGCGGCCTGCTCTACGCGGCGCCCGAGCTGCGCGAACGCGTCGCGCTCACCCAGGTCGGCTGGCACACGGCCGCGCGCCCGGGCGACTTCGAGGCGCCCGCCCTGCGCCCGCGCACCGACGCCGCGCGCTACGAGCCCGGCAGCCCCAACCTCCTCGGCATCCACGCCCTCGAGGCGAGCCTCGCCCTGCTGCAGGAGGCAGGCGCGGACACCGTCGAGCGGCTGGTCCTCGACAACGCCGGCCATCTCATCGAAGGGGCGACGGCGCTGCACACGGACGGCCTGCCGCTTCTGCCCGTCTCACCGGCGGACGCCGACCGCCGTTCCGGCATCGTCGCGCTCGAGGTCGGGGACCCGCCCGGCGCGGCGGCCTTGCAGGCTCGCCTGCGCGAGCGGGGCGTCGTGTGCGCGCAGCGCGCCGGCCTGCTCCGCCTCTCGCCGCACTTCTACATCACGCGCGAGGAGCTCGACCGCGCCCTCGCCGTCCTCCGCACGGCGCTCGCCGAAGGCGTCGGTTAGGCCGCGTAGCGCCCCCGGCGGGGCGGTCTCGGACTCAGTCCCCTTGGTCCTTCGCGAGAGTGATAGCCTCCCCGCGCCCCGCGTCGCGCCCGACGCCGGTCCGCGTTGCCGGCGGGGCCTTCGCCTCGGCCGGGGCGCCCGCCGCGACCTCCCCGGCGTGCGCATGCCTGCCCCGCGTGTGCGGCCGTCCCGCCACCAGATAGGCGAGCACCGCCGCGACGGCGACGCCGATCACGGCCGCCGTCAGCAGCTTCTCGACCAGGCCGGGAGGTGCCTCCTCCGCCGCGAGAAGGTCCTCGTCATCGGCGCCGCCCGTCTCCAAGCGGCCTCCTCCTCCGCCAGCGTTTCGGTTCTTGTTCGGTTCTTCTTTCCCGGCCCCGCCTCATCCTGCGCCGTTGCCGCGAATCCGTCGCGCCGGACCGGTCCGCCTGCGGCGCCCATCGTCGCGCGAGCCGCCACCTCCGCCCGTGAACGGCGTCACACTTCCCCACAGCCCGCCCGAATGCAACGCCCAGGCCACCGCGATCCGCCAGAGCGCCCCCGGACACCACCTCCCGCGCCTAGGCCGCGGACGACCCGGCACCTGACCGATGGCGACCGAAGACTGCCCAGAAATACAGCACATTGGCGCCCACGAAAGGCACCAGATTCAAGATCGTAGCCGCGACGGAGCTTTCCGCGGCGAAGGCCTCGATGATTGCACCGAGGCTTGCCATGTCGCGCACGCTACCGGCGACCCTTACGCCGAGCGCCACGTACGCTGCGAGATAGTGGAGCGCGGCGAGCACCACCGCAGCGACGCGCAAGCCCGCTCCGCTCACCGCCCCATAGATGACGTAGGCCGGAAGGCTCAGAACAGGCAGGCCGACCAGTGCACCACCGCCTGCGAGCATCCCGCCCAACCACCCGAGATGCAACGAGTACCACAACGCCGGGTTGGGCGCCGCCAGGGGCGCAAGCAGAAAATAGACGCCGAACACACCCCCGATTGCCGCGCCATCGAACGCCCGGATCGCCCTTCCTTGCGAAACCATGCCTCCGCCTCTACCGCGCTTATACGACGGCCGACTTAGCTTGATCCAGCGACCCACGCAACGTCGTTCGAAACGTACGGAAGCCACCCCGCGGGGCCCGCGCCCACCAAAGCGCTCGGCCTTCCGGCCGCCGGGATTGCGCCCACCGCAAACGCCGCCCCGGCTGCGCAATCAGGCTGGCTCCTCGAACGCCCCTCCGCAAGCCAGCGTCAGGCACATCGCCCGACCGCCATTCGGCTACGGGCATCGGCGTCTGGCTGTGCACGCCGAAAACCACCGCACACATGGATCTCTCGGGAACGGTGCCACCGGCCTCATCCCTGCGCCTTGCGCCGCAGATATCGGTACACAAGAACCGCGATCGCGGCCACCATACAAAAGAACGCCACCAAAAATGCGGTATAAATCACGGCCCGCCCCACCTGTTGGCTCCACAACACATAGACAAGGAGACCAACGAAGCCGCCGATCACTGCAAGCGTGGCAGCACCAAGCAGCCGAAAGTAGGCTCGGGGATAGCTGTGCTGAAGGCTCCGCACCGGGCTTCTCCAAAACGGGTCGTGCAGTTGCGACACTTGGTGCTTCCGGAGGCCAAGGCGACCGACTTGTAATGCAGGCCTGTTGCCGGGCCCTCCCACTGGCCGGGAAGGCTGAGGTGCAGGACGAAGCGCTCGCCGTCGCCGTCGGGGTCGTCGTCGACGCTCGCGCGGCCGAAGGGCTCGTAGACCGCCCGCCAAACGATGCGGCCTGAGGCATCGGTTACGGCAAGCGGCGCGCCGCGCAGGTCGGTGTGCACGTGGAAGGTGCCGTCCTCGGTCAGGATGGCGGCGGGACGCCAGCCGAGCCAGAGGAACTGCCGGAGGATCTCGCCGTCCTCGTCGAGCACGGCCAGCAGCCGCGGGCCTTCCCAGAGATACAGCCTGCGGGTGAGCCTGCCGTCGGCGTGGTGCCATTCCGATGCGATCCGCCGGCGCAGGAGATCGTAGCGGTAGCGGGGAGAAGCCGGCCGGTGCGAAGGCCACGGCTATGGGGTGACGCGCTGCTTCAGTGCGCGCCCGAAAGCCGCGCCCATCGTGTGGGCGTACACCGCAGCACCGCACCCTTATTGCGACTGCGGTCGCTTTTTCGCTTCTCCTTGCCCCTCCCCGCTCGGCGGCACACCCCACAGAGGGCCATAAGGCGGCTTCTTTCCGTGCTGGATCAGCTCGCCCTCGAACACCTTCTCCAGCCGCCGCCCCCGGTCCGTCTCGCACAGGATCCGCACGCGAAACCGCGGGTCCTCCTCTACCGTCACATAGATCGGAAATGGATCGTCCCGCACCAGCAGCTCGAAGACCGGCTGATGCACCCGGATCTCCATTTCCGCCTCTTCGCCTTCACCCAGACGCGGATGCCGCTCCACCCTGATCCGCGCCAGCCGCACTCGCCCCAGCTC
>WGBS01000008.1 GCA_015494165.1 Gammaproteobacteria bacterium
GGGCCGTCAAGGCCCGGGCGGGGCGGCGCGCAGCCAGAAGGTCACGGGCCCGTCGTTGACGAGGGCCACCCGCATGTCGGCGCCGAAGCGGCCGGTGGCGACGGGGCCTTCGTGGCGCGCGCGCACCGCCTCCACGAGGGCGTCGAACAGCCGCCGGCCGGTCTCCGGGTCGGCCGCGGGGGCGAAGCTCGCGCGCGTGCCCTTGCGGGTGTCGGCCGCGAGCGTGAACTGCGGCACCAGCAGCACCCCGCCGCCGATGTCGGCGACGGAGCGGTTCATCCGCCCCGCCTCGTCCGGGAAGACGCGGTAGGCGAGGAGCCGCCTGGCGAGCCGCTCCGCCTGGGCCCCGGTGTCGCCGCGCTCGACGCCGACGAGCGCCAGGATGCCGCGGCCGATGGCGCCGACGGTCTCGCCCGCGACCGTCACGCGCGCCTCCGTCACGCGCTGGAGCAGCCCGATCACGCGAGCCTGTCCGCGAAGCGGTCCGTCGCGGCGACCAGCGCCGCGGCGATGCCGGGCTCGCTCGCGGCGTGTCCTGCGTCCGGCACCACCACGAGCTCCGCCCCGGGCCAGGCCTCGTGGAGGGCGAAGGCCTGCTCCACCGGGCAGACCACGTCGTAGCGGCCGTGCACGATCACGCCGGGGATGCCGTGCAGGCGATGGGCCTCGCGCAGGAGCTGGTCCGGCGCGAGGAAGGCGCCGTGGACGAAGTAGTGGCACTCGATGCGCGCGAGCGCGAGCGCGCGCTCCGGCTCGGCGAAGTGGGCCTCGAGCGCCGGGTCCGGGCGCAGCGTCGCGCAGCGCGCCTCCCACAGCGCCCAGCGGCGCGCGGCCTCGAGGCGCAGGGCCGCGTCGTCGGCGGTCAGGCGCCGGTGATAGGCGCGCACCAGGTCGCCGCGCTCGCCCTCCGGGATGAAGGAGACGAACTCGCGCCAGTGCTCGGGATGGATGCGGTCGGCCCCCGACTGGTAGAACCAGCGGATGTCGCGCTCGCGGCACAGGAAGATCCCGCGCAGCACCAGCGCCAGCACCCGCTCGGGGTGCGCCTCGGCGTAGGCGAGCGCCAGCGTCGAGCCCCACGACCCGCCGAAGACCAGCCAGCGCTCGATGCCGAGGTGCGCGCGGATGCGCTCGATGTCGGCGACGAGGGCCTGCGTGGTGTTGGCCTCCAGGCTCGCGTGCGGCTGCGAGCGCCCGCAGCCGCGCTGGTCGAAGAGCACCGCGCGGTAGCGCGAGGGGTCGAAGAAGCGCCGGTGGGCGGGCTCGCAGCCCGCACCCGGGCCCCCGTGCAGGAAGAGCGCGGGCAGCCCGTCGGGCCGCCCGCACTCCTCGACGTGCAGGACGTGGGGCGGCTCGACGGGCAGCCGGTGGACGCGGTAGGGCTCGACCTCGGGATGGAGCCCGGGCATCAGTCGCGCACGGGCTCCGGCCGCAGCCCCACCGCCGCCGCCAGCCCGATGGCGAGCAGGCCGACGAGGATGAGGATGGGGCCGACGCCGGTGCCGAGCACGGTCCCCGCCCAGCCGACGCCGAAGTTCACCAGATACAGCATCCCGGAGTGGAGCAGCGCCCCGGCGATGAAGATCCAGGAGATCGCCTCCTTGACCCAGCGCGGCACGGCGAGGAAGAGCAGCACCAGCCCCGCGGCCACGTTCAGGAGCGATTCCAGGTTGCCGTGCGCGTGCGGCCCGCCCTTCATGGACTCGAGCGGCGCGCGCGCGTTGAGCTGGGCGTTGATGGCGAGCACCGCCTCGGCGGTGCGCTTGGCGATGGCCGCGGCGTCCAGGCTCTCGAGGGTCTCCGGGTCCTCCCACCCGGAGCCGGCCAGGAGCTGGAGCTTGCCCACGACCGCCTGCTTCTTCTGGGCGGCCTGGTCCGCCACGGGCAGCATCTCGCGCACCATGTAGGGGCCGAGCGCGGCCGTCAGCACCAGGTAGAGAAAGCCGAAGACGATGTTCTTCTTGCCGCTCATGACCTCTCCTCCTCCGGCGGCGTCGTCGCCGCGGCCTCCATCATAGCGGGCCTGGTGCGCCCCTTCTCCCTGCTCGCGCCGGGGGCGCGTGCTCGCCGCCGCCCTGGGGCGGCGGGCCGCGCGGTGCGGTCCAGTCTGCAGTTTGCAGTCTGCAGTCTCCAGTCTGTTGTGGAAGAGGCTTCCAGCCGCGATTCCTCGACTTCCCTCGAGCCACGGTCGCGGCAGGATGCCCTTGTATAGTGCGCGGGAGACGGGTCACGGGAGACGGGAAAGAGATCCCGATTGTGGGAGGGGCTTCCAGCCTCGACCAAATGGCTGCGCGCGGAGCGCGCACCAGCCCTCGTCTCCCGACCTTCGTCTCCCGCCTCTCCGCCACGGGCGGTCGCGGCTGGAAGCCGCTCCCGCACGCTGGTTGGCAGGTTGCGGGCCACGGTTCATGGTGGCCCGCGCACCGTGTCCTGTGCGCTGTGACCCGTGACCCGTCTCCCGCAACCCGCCTCCCGATACCCTCCCGCCGATGTAGGAAATTTCGCACAGCAAAAGCCGGCCGTGGCCGATGGGCGGCGGACGGGCGCGCGTGGCAGCATGGGCCCGCGTCCCGGGCCGCGGGAGCGCGGCACGCCAGGGCGGCGACCCGGACGCACGGCAAGGGAGCGCCGGCGGGGACAGGGAGCTCGTTCCCGTGCCCTGACAATCACCTCCAGCCATATGGTTGAACCGGCCTCGCGCCGGTTCTCTTTTGCCTGCCGCGCGGCTGCGGCGCCGGCGGCCGGGCGGCGCCCGCCATGCCCGGGCGGCGGCCCTCGTCTCGCCTGCGGCCTTCCGCTAAAATCGCGCCTCTTTCCGCGGCCGCCGCGGCCGCGCGTCGCCGGCCCGCGGGGGGCGGGCCGGGTCGGGATTCCGGAGCGAGGCATGGCAGTACGCGTGGGAGTGCCGAAGGAGACCACGCCGGGCGAGCGGCGCGTCGCGCTCGTGCCGGACGTGGCCGCGAGGCTGATCAAGCTCGGCGCCGAGGTGCTGGTGCAACGAGGCGCGGGGGCGGCCACCCATTACCCGGACGAGGCCTACGAGGGCTGCCGCCTGGTCGACGACGCGGCGGCGCTGCTCGGCGAGGCCGACGTCGTGCTCAAGGTGCAGCCGCCCTCGCTCGAGGAGATCGACGCCATGCGCGAGGGGGCTACGCTGATCGGCTTCCTCGCGCCGCACCGCGACCCCGAGCGCGTGGCGCGTCTGCGCGACCGGCGCATCACGGCCTTCGCCATGGAGCTCGTGCCGCGCATCTCGCGCGCGCAGAGCATGGACGCGCTCTCCTCGCAGGCGGCGGTGGCCGGCTACAAGGCCGCCCTGCTCGCCGCCAACCTCACGGGGCGCTTCTTCCCCATGCTGACCACGGCCGCGGGCACCATCCGCCCCGCGAAGGTGCTCGTCATCGGCGCGGGCGTGGCGGGGCTGCAGGCCATCGCCACCGCGCGGCGTCTCGGCGCCATGGTCGAGGCCTACGACGTGCGCCCGGCCACGCGCGAGCAGGTGGAGTCGCTCGGCGCGCGCTTCGTCGACACGGGCGTGGCCGCCGAGGGCGAGGGCGGCTACGCGCGCGAGCTCACCGAGGAGGAGAAGCGCCAGGTCGCCGAGGCCATCGCGCGCCACGTCGCCGCCGCCGACGCCGTCATCACCACCGCCGCCGTGCCGGGCCGGCCGGCGCCGCGCATCCTCACGCGCGAGATGGTCGAGGGCATGAAGCCCGGCAGCGTCGTCGTCGACCTCGCGGCCGAGACCGGCGGCAACTGCGAGCTCACGCGCGCGGGCGAGCAGGTCGAGCACGGCGGCGTCACCGTCTACGGGCCGCTCAACGTGCCCAGCATGCTCGCCTACCACGCGAGCGAGATGTACTCGCGCAACCTCTACAACTTCCTCGCCCTCATGCTGAAGGACGGCGCCCTCGCGCCGGACTGGGAGGACGAGGTCGTCCGCGACACGGCCCTCACCCGCGAGGGCGCCATCTGCCACGAGCCCACGCGGCGGCTCGTGGAGGGGGAGGCGTAGCTGTGGAAGGCTTCACCGGCATCACCGCCCTCTACATCTTCATGCTCGCCGCCTTCACGGGCTACGAGGTCATCTCGCGCGTGCCCGTGATCCTGCACACGCCCCTGATGTCCGGCTCGAACTTCGTGCACGGCATCGTCCTCGTCGGCGCCATGGTCGCCCTCGGGCAGGCCGAGGGCGCGCTGCAGGTGACCATCGGCTTCGTCGGCGTGCTGCTCGCGGCCATGAACGCCGTCGGCGGTTACGTGGTGACCGAGCGCATGCTCGAGATGTTCAAGTCCAGCAAGGAGACGCGCGGCTCATGAGCGGCACCGGCCTGATCGAGGCGAGCTACTTCCTCGCCGCCGTCCTCTTCATCCTCGGCCTCAAGCGCATGAGCTCGCCGGTGACCGCGCGCGGCGGCATCGTCTGGGCCGGCGCGGGCATGGTGCTGGCGACGCTGGCGACCTTCTTCTGGCCGGGCATGTCCAACTACGGCCTCATGGTCGTTGCCATCGCCCTCGGCGGCGCCGTCGCATGGTGGACCGGCAAGCGCGTGGCGATGACCGACATGCCGCAGATGATCGCCCTCTACAACGGCATGGGCGGCGGCGCGGCGGCGGCCATCGCGGCGGTGGAGCTCTTCCGCGGCGGCGAGCACCCGCTGAGCGTGGTGACGCTGGCCGTCGCCGGCGCCCTGATCGGCACCGTGGCCTTCTCCGGCAGCCTCGTCGCCTTCGCCAAGCTCCAGGGCCTGATGAAGCGCTCGGTGCGCTTCCCCATGCAGCAGGTGGTGAACCTCGCGGTGCTGGCGCTGGCCGTGGTGCTGGGCGGCATGGCCCTCTTCGTGCACTCGCCGCCCATGCTGATCGTCTTCTTCCTGCTCGCGCTCGCTTTCGGCGTGCTCATGACGCTGCCCATCGGCGGCGCCGACATGCCGGTGGTGATCTCGCTCTACAACGCGCTCACGGGGCTCGCGGTCGGCTTCGAGGGCTTCGTGCTCAACAACGCCGCCATGATCATCGCCGGCACCGTGGTGGGCGCCTCGGGCACCCTGCTCACCCAGCTCATGGCCAAGGCCATGAACCGGCCGCTCACGAACGTGCTCTTCTCGGGCTTCGGCGAGACCGCCGCCGAGGCGGCCGGCGAGGTCAAGGGCAGCCTCAAGCCCATCGACGCCACCGACGCCGGCATCATGCTCGCCTACGCCAACAAGGTGATCATCGTGCCGGGCTACGGCATGGCGGTGGCGCAGGCGCAGCACAAGATCTGGGAGCTGGCCCAGCTCCTCGAGGAGCGCGGCGTCGAGGTCAAGTTCGCGATCCACCCGGTGGCGGGGCGCATGCCGGGCCACATGAACGTGCTGCTCGCCGAGGCCGGGGTGCCCTACGACAAGATCTTCGACCTCGAGGAGATCAACGCCGAGTTCCCCACCGCCGACGTGGCGCTGGTCATCGGGGCGAACGACGTCGTCAACCCGGACGCGCGCAACAACCCCGACAGCCCCATCTACGGCATGCCCATCCTCGACGTGGACAAGGCCAAGAACGTCATCGTCATCAAGCGCGGCCAGGGGCGCGGCTTCTCGGGCATCGAGAACGCCCTGTTCTACGCCGACAACACGCGCATGCTCTACGGCGACGCCCAGGAGGTCGCCACCAAGCTCATCCAGGCCGTCAAGGAGCTCTGAGCCGCCCTGGCGGGCGGCGGCTTGCGGGAGACGGGTGACGGGAGACGGGTGACGGGAGACGGGTGACGGGAGACGGGTGACGGGAGACGGGAAAGAAATGGTCGCGCCCGA
>WGBS01000009.1 GCA_015494165.1 Gammaproteobacteria bacterium
CCGTGAGGCCCTCCGCCTTGCGGCGCCGTCTCAGCAGGCGCAGCACGCCGGACCACTCCGCGGGCGGCTGGGGACCCTGGGCCGGAAGGGCGACGGCAGGCGGACGGGGAGAAGGGCGGGGCGCCGGCTGACGCGGCGGCCGACCGGCGGGAACGGGTCTCCTTGTGCGGCGACGGCCCCCATCCCCGAAACCTGAGCCCTTGCCTGGGTCTTGTTGAGACCCGGCGCAAGGTTGTCACAACAATTCCTTGTTGTCAAACGGAAACCGCCTTCCTGTCACGCCCCGCAGCCGCGGTCCGCTCCATGGAGGCGCAGCGTGCCGACGAGCTCGCCCACCGAGCCGAGGCCGTGCCGCGCCAGATAGGCGCGGATGCCCTCGACCACCCGCCGGGCGAGCAGGGGGTCGTAGAAGAGGCCCGTGCCGAGCCCGACGGCGCTCGCGCCGGCGATCAGGAACTCGATGGCGTCCTCGGGCCCTGCGATGCCGCCCTGGCCGATGATGGGGATGCCGTGCGGCCGGCACACCTGGTGTACCTGGTGGACCTTGAGGAGCGCGATCGGCTTGATCGCCGGCCCCGAGAGCCCGCCCTGGTCGTTGCCGATCACGGGGCGGCGCGTCTCGATGTCGATCGCCATGCCCGTGAGCGTGTTGATGGCGGCGAAGGCGTCGGCGCCGGCCTCGATGCAGCGGCGCGCGTTGGCCGCGATGTCGGTCTGGTTGGGCGAGAGCTTGACGATGAGGGGCTTGGCGGTCGCCGCGCGGCAGGCCTCGACCACGCGCGCCGACATGTCGGGGTCGTTGCCGAACTGCACGCCGCCGGCCTTGACGTTGGGGCAGGAGATGTTGACCTCGATGGCGTCCACGGGCGAGTCGTCGAAGCGGCGCGTGACCTCGGCGTACTCCTCCACCGTCGAGCCCGAGACGTTGGCGATCCAGCGCGTGGCGGAGAAGTCCAGGCGCGGCAGGATCTCGCGCACCACGCGGTCGACGCCCGGGTTCTGGAGGCCGATGGCGTTGAGCATGCCGGCCGGCGTCTCGCACACGCGGTGCGCGGGGTTGCCGAGGCGCGGCTCGAGCGTGGTGCCCTTCAGGCACACCGCCCCCACGTCGGCGAGGTCGAAGCCCTCGACGCGCGTGTACTCCTCGCCGAAGCCCACGCACCCCGAGAGCAGCACCACGGGCGTGCGCAGCTCGAGCCCCGCGAGCTCGACCGCGAGCTCCGGGGCTCCAGCGGGCGGCGGCGTCCCCCCGCTCACGGCACCTCCGCCTTGGGCTCGCGCGCGAGCAGGGCCTCGGCGGCCTCCGTTGGCGTGCACTCGCCCGCCAGCACGCGCGAGACCTGCTCGCAGATCGGCATCTCAACGCCGTGGCGCGCCGCAAGCCCCATCACCTCCGCCGCCGTGTGCGCGCCCTCGACCACGGCGCCGACCTCCGCGAGCGCCGCGGGCGGCGGGAGCCCGCGCCCGAGCGCGAGCCCGAGGCGGCGGTTGCGCGACTGGTCGTCGGTGCAGGTGAGCACGAGGTCGCCGAGGCCGGCCAGCCCCATGAAGGTCTCGGGGCGGCCGCCGAGGGCGCGGCCGAGGCGGCTCATCTCGGCCAGGCCCCGGGTGATGAGGGCCGCGCGCGTGTTGGCGCCGAGGCCGAGGCCGTCGGCGATGCCGGCGGCGATGGCGAGCACGTTCTTGACCGCGCCGCCGAGCTCGACGCCGACGAGGTCGGCGCTGGTGTAGGCCCGGAGCGTCCCGCCGTGCAGCGCGCCCGCCACCTCGCGCGCGAAGCCCGCGTCCGGCGAGGCCACGGTGAGCGCGGTCGGCAGCCCCGCCGCCACCTCGCGGGCGAAGGTAGGGCCCGAGACCGCGGCGGCGCGCGCACCCGGGATCTCCTCGGCCAGCACCTCGTGCAGCAGGCGCCCGGTCCCGGGCTCGAGCCCCTTGGTCGCCCACGCCACGCGCGCCGGCGGCGTGAGCCGCGGGGCGAAGCGGCGCAGCACCTCGCGGAAGGCGGCGCTCGGCACGGCCACCAGCGCCACCGCGCCGCCGGCGAGGGCCTCGGCCTCGTCGGCGGTCGGCGCGAGGCCCTCGGGCAGCGTCACGCCCGGCAGGTGGCGCTCGTTGCGGCGCGCGCGCGCCATCTCCGCCGCATGGGCGGGGTCGCGGGTCCACAGGCGCACCGTGCGCCCCCGGCGGGCGAGCTGGACGGCGAGCGCCGTGCCCCAGGCGCCCGCGCCGAGCACGGCGAAGGGCCGCGGCACGAGGGCTTCCCCAGACATGGGCGCACAGCTTAGCCGAGCCGCGGCGGCCCGGCCACGCGCCTGCGGCCCGGCGGCACGGGGTCAGTGGGGCTGCTGCGCGGGGTCCGGCGCCTCGCCGCCGCCTGCCGCCTGCGCCTCGCGGCGGCGCAGGGTCTCCTGATAGACGGCGTCGAAGTTGATGGGCGCGAGCAGCATCTGCGGGAAGCCGCCGCGCGTGACGAGGTCCGAGATCGCCTCGCGCGCGTAGGGGAAGAGGATCGCGGGGCAGTGGGCGCCGAGCACCGCGCCCAGGTCCGGGCCCTCGATGCCCTCGATGTGGAAGATGCCGGCCTGCTGGAGCTCGACCAGGTAGACCGTGCGCCCGTCCTGCGAGGCCGTGAGCGTGAGCGTCATCACGACCTCGTAGAGCGGCCCCTCGAGCTGGCGCGCCTCCGAGCCGAGCTGGAGATTGATCTCGGGCTCCCAGCGCTGGGCGCGGAAGATGTCGGGCGCGGCCGGCGCCTCGAAGGAGAGGTCCTTGACGTAGATCTTCTGGATGGCGAACTGCACGCCGCCATCGGGCGCGGCGCCCTCGTCGCGCGCCTCGTCCCCGTTCGGGCTCTGCTCGTCGGCCATGGACGGCTCCTCGGGTGCTGCGAAGGTGTCAGAGGTGCTGCTCGACCCAGGCGAGCAGGCGGCCGAGGTCCATGGCGCCGCTCACGCGCGCCACCTCCTGGCCGCGGCGGAAGAGGATCAGGGTGGGGATGCCGCGGATGCCGTGGCGGCCCGCCACCTGCGGCGCGGCATCGGTGTCGAGCTTGGCCAGGCGCACGCGCGGCTCGAGCCGCCGCGCGGCCTCCTCGAACACCGGCGCCATCATCTGGCAGGGCCCGCACCAGGCGGCCCAGAAGTCCACCAGCACCGGCACGTCGCTGCGCGAGACGTGGGTGTCGAAGTTCTCCGCCGTGAGCGCCACCGGGTGGCCGTCGAAGAGCGGCTTGTGGCAGCGCCCGCAGCGGCCGCCCTCGCCGGCAGCGAGCTTCTCCGCGGGCACGCGGTTGACCGCGTCGCAGTGCGGGCAGACGACGTGCAGCGCCTCGCTCATGCCTCCTTCCCCTTCTTCTTGCCGCCGTTCGCGCCCCGTGCGCGCTCACGCGTCAGCGGCAGCCCCGCCTCCTGCCAGGCGCGCACGCCGCCGGCGAGGCTGTAGGCGCGCTCGAAGCCGGCGCGGCGCAGCGTGCGGCAGGCCGCCAGCGACGTGTTGCCCGAGCGGCAGTAGGCGATGATGGGGCGCTCGCGCAGCTTTTCAAGCTCACGCAGCCGCGCGTCGAGCTCGCGCAGCGGCACGTGGCGTGCGCCCGGCAGGTGGCCCTCGGCGTACTCGGCCTCGCCGCGCACGTCGAGCGCCACCGCGTCCTCGTCGTTGATCAGGCGCGTGGCCTCCACCGGACCCACCTCCCAGCCGCGCCGCCGCCAGCGCTGCACCTCGTAGCCGAGGGCGGCGCTGGCCAGCCCGAGGACGGCCAGCACGAGGAGGGGGTGGTTGGCGGCGAACTCGAGCAGTCTCTCCATGGCGTGCTGCCGGACGGCGAAAAGGGGTGCCCCTCCCTCCCGGCGGGAGGCCGCGGGGCCGGGCGCGGCGCTCAGCCGTGGTGGCCCGAGCAGAACACCTCGCGCATCATCCCGATCAGCCGCAGGGTGCGCGGGTCGCCCACCCGGTAGTAGACGCGGTTGGCGTCCTTGCGCGAGGTCAGGATGCCCTTGTCGCGGAGGATGGCGAGGTGCTGGGAGATGTTGCTCTGGGAGGTGCCGACGTGCTCGACGATCTCCTGCACGCTCACCTCGCGGTCGCCGAGCGTGCACAGGATCTTGAGCCGCAGGGGGTGGGACATGGCCTTGAGGGCGCGCGAGGCGCGCTCGACGTCCTCGTCCCGCGTGATGAGCATGTCTTCAGCCATGGTGTGGTGCCCCGTCTGGTCGGGCGAGCTCCCTCTCGGACAGCAGGTCCATCCCGTATTTTCCATCTGGTTTCTCCGCGCCGGCAGGCGCCGTTGGGCATTATTAGCAAGCCATTATAAAATCACATGCCCAGCGCGGGCGCAAATGCGCGTGCGGCCGGAAAAAGGGCCGGCCCGCGGGGCGGGACGGCGCCGTCCGCCGTCGCGCCTGGAATGCGTCCAATTGCTTTCCTGATCCACATCGGACCCCGGGAGGTCTAGGGACGAAGATGGCGCGCCGACCGCGTCCAATGGCCCTCATCGTGCTCGACGGCTGGGGCCACAGCGAGCGCAGCGAGCACAACGCGATCCGCCAGGCGCGCACGCCGGTGTGGGATGCCCTGCTCGCGCGCCATCCCCACACCCTGATCCGCGCCTCGGGCGCCGACGTCGGGCTGCCGGCCGGGCAGATGGGCAACTCCGAGGTCGGCCACCTCAACCTCGGCGCCGGCCGCGTGGTCTACCAGGAGTTCACCCGGGTCAGCCGCGCCATCCGCACCGGCTCGTTCTTCACCAACGCCACGCTCACGGGGGCGGTCGACCGCGCGGTCGCGGCGGGCCGCGCCGTGCACGTGCTGGGGCTGCTGTCGCCCGGCGGCGTCCACAGCCACGAGGACCACATCCACGCCATGGTGGAGCTCGCCGCCCGCCGCGGCGCGCGGGTCTATGTGCATGCCTTCCTCGACGGGCGCGACACGGCCCCGCGCAGCGCCGAGGGCTCGCTGCGGCGCATGCACGAGCGCCTCGAGGCGCTCGGCTGCGGGCGCATCGCCTCCGTGATCGGGCGCTACTACGCGATGGACCGCGACCACCGCTGGCCGCGCGTGCAGGCCGCCTACGAGCTCGTCACGGAGGGGCGCGCCGCGCACGAGGCCCCGGACGCCCTCACGGCCCTCGAGATGGCCTACGCGCGCGGCGAGGGCGACGAGTTCGTCGAGGCCACGCGCATCGTGCCGCCGGGCGCCGAGCCGGTGCGCGTGGCCGACGGCGACGCCGTGGTGTTCATGAACTACCGCTCCGACCGCGCGCGCCAGATCACGCGCGCCTTCATCGAGCCGGGCTTCGACGGCTTCGCGCGCCGCCGCGTGCCGCGCCTCGGCGCCTTCGTCACCCTCACCGAGTACCACCGCGACTTCGGCGTGCCCGTGGCCTTCCCGCCGGAGCGCCTGCCGAACGTGCTCGGCGAGCACCTCGCCGCCCACGGGCTGCGGCAGCTGCGCATCGCCGAGACCGAGAAGTACGCGCACGTGACCTTCTTCTTCAACGGCGGCGTGGAAGAGCCCTTCGAGGGCGAGGAGCGCGTGCTGGTGCCCTCCCCGCTCGTGGCGACCTACGACGAGCGGCCCGAGATGAGCGCCCCGGAGGTCACCGACCGCCTGGTGGAGGCGATCGAGTCCGGGAGGCACGACGTCATCGTGTGCAACTACGCCAACCCCGACATGGTCGGCCATACCGGCCGCTTCGAGGCCGCCGTGCGTGCCATCGAGGCCGTCGACGCCTGCCTCGGGCGCGTGTGGCAGGCCCTGCAGCGGGCCGGCGGCGAGATGATCGTGACCGCCGACCACGGCAATGCCGAGAAGATGCGCGGCGACGACGGCGGCCAGCCCCACACCGCGCACACCAGCAACCTGGTGCCGCTGGTCTACGCCGGCCGCCCGGCGACGCTCGCCCCGAGCGGCGCGCTGTGCGACGTCGCCCCCACGCTGCTCCACGCCATGGGGCTGGAGCCCCCGCCCGAGATGACGGGCCGCTCGCTGCTGCGCCTCGCCTGAAGGCGTCCGCGCGGCGCCGGTGGACGGTGCACGGGCGACGGTATACCGTGGCGCCCGTGGCGGTGCGAGACACCCTGCGGCGTGCACCGGCGGCCGGGGCCGGATGCCCTGCGGCGCCGCGCCGGCGCCTGCTTCCCCTCCTGCTCGCGGCGCTGGTGCCCGCGCTGGCGGCGGCTGCGCCGCCCGCGGATCCCGACCCCGCCGCGCTCGAGCGACTGCGCGCGCGCATCGCAGCGCTCTCGCGCGAGCTCGCGGCCACCCGTGGCGCCCACGCCGAGGCGGTGCGCGCGCTGCGCGAGAGCGAGACCGCCATCGGGCGCGTCGAGCGCCAGCTCGAGGCCGTCGAGGCGCAGCTGCGGGCGAGCCGTCGCGCGCTCGCGCGCCTGCGCGCCGAGCGCGCCGCCCTGCGCGCGCGCCTCGAGCGCCAGCGTGCCGCGCTCGCGCGCACCCTGCGCGCGGCCTACCTCGTCGGCCGCGAGGAGCGGCTCAAGCTCCTCCTCAGCCAGGAGGACCCCGCCGCTCTCGGCCGTGTCCTCGCCTACCATCGCTATCTGGTGCGCGCGCGCCTCGAGCGCATCGAGGCCGTGCGCGCGAGCCTCGCAGCCCTGCGCAGGCTGGAGGCGCGCATCGCGGCCGAGCGGCAGCGGCAGGAGGCCCTGCGGGCCGCGCGCGGGCGCGAGCGCGAGCGCCTCGCGGCCCGCAGGGCCTCCTGCC
>WGBS01000010.1 GCA_015494165.1 Gammaproteobacteria bacterium
AAGACCGCGGCCAAGTGGCTGCGCCAGTACGGCTCGCTCGACGAGCTCGTGCGCCACGCCGACGAGATCCCGGGCAAGGCCGGCGAGAGCCTGCGCGCGCACCTCGATCAGCTCGAGCTCTCGCGCGAGCTCGCCCGCATCCGCACCGACCTCGAGCTCGACGTCGATCCCGAGTCGTTGCGCCGCCGCCCGCCCGACACCGCGCGCCTGCGCGAGCTGCTGCGGCGGCTCGAGTTCACGAGCTGGCTGAAGGGGCTGCCGCGTGAGGAGTCGGCCGCACCCGAGGCGCCCGCCGCGGGCGGCGCGCGCGGGGAAGGCGCCGGCGACCCGCCCGCGCCGGCGGGGGGGACCGCGGCCGGCGAGGCGCCCGACTACGAGCTGGTCCTCGACGAGGCCGCGCTCGAGCGCTGGCTGGAGCGCCTGCGCGCCGCCCCGCTCTTCGCCCTCGACACCGAGACCACCAGCCTCGACTACATGGAGGCCGAGGTCGTGGGGCTCGCCTTCGCGGTGGCGCCGGGCGAGGCCGCCTACGTGCCGCTGGCGCACGCCTACGAGGGCGCGCCGGCGCAGCTCGGCCGCGAGGCCGTGCTCGAGCGCCTGCGGCCGCTGCTGGAGGACCCCGCCCGCCCCAAGCTCGGCCACAACCTCAAGTACGACATGAGCGTGCTCGCCAACCACGGCATCGAGCTCGCGGGCCTGGCCTACGACACCATGCTCGAGTCCTACGTGCTGAACAGCACGGCGAGCCGCCACGACCTCGACTCGCTCGCCCTCAAGTACCTCGGCCACCGCAACATCGCCTACCACGAGGTCGCGGGCGAGGGCGCGGAGCAGGTCGCCTTCGGCCAGGTGCCCCTCGAGCGCGCCGGCCCCTACGCGGCCGAGGACGCCGACGTTGCGCTCCGGCTGCACGAGCGCCTGTGGCCCGAGCTCGCCGCCCAGCCGGGGCCGCGGCGCGTGTTCGAGGAGATCGAGATGCCGCTGGTGCCGGTGCTCTCACGCATGGAGCGCACCGGCGTGCTGGTCGACGTCGAGCGCCTGCGCGAGCAGAGCCGCGCCCTCGCCGAGCGCCTGCGCGAGCTCGAGCGCGAGGCGCACCGCCTCGCCGGCGGGCCCTTCAACCTCGCCTCGCCGAAGCAGATCCAGGAGATCCTGTTCGGCAGGCTCGGGCTGCCGGTGCTGGCGCGCACGCCCAAGGGCCAGCCCTCCACGGCGGAATCCGTGCTCGCCGAGCTCGCCGCCGAGTACGAGCTGCCGCGCGTGATCCTCGAGCACCGCCAGCTCGCCAAGCTCAAGTCCACCTACACCGACCGCCTGCCGGAGCAGGTCAACCCCCGCACCGGGCGCGTGCACACCTCCTATCATCAGGCGGTGGCGGCCACCGGGCGGCTCTCCTCCTCCGACCCCAACCTCCAGAACATCCCGGTGCGCACCGAGGAGGGCCGGCGCATCCGCCGCGCCTTCGTCGCGCCCCCCGGCTGGAAGCTGCTCGCCGCCGACTACTCGCAGATCGAGCTGCGCATCATGGCGCATCTGTCGGGCGACGAGGGCCTGCTCGCCGCCTTCGCCGAGGGGCGCGACATCCACGCCGCCACCGCCGCCGAGGTCTTCGGCGCCGGGCCCGGGGGCGTGACGGCCGAGCAGCGCCGCGCCGCCAAGGCCATCAACTTCGGCCTCATCTACGGCATGTCGGCCTTCGGGCTCGCGCGCCAGCTCGGCATCGAGCGCGAGGACGCGCAGGGCTACGTGGACCTCTACTTCGCGCGCTACCCGAAGGTGCGCGCCTTCATGGAGGCGATGCGCGAGCAGGCGCGCGAGCGCGGCTACGTCGAGACCATCTTCGGCCGCCGCCTGTACGTGCCGGAGATCCGCTCGCGCAACGCCCAGCGCCGCCAGTACGCCGAGCGCACCGCCATCAACGCCCCCATGCAGGGCTCGGCGGCCGACATCATCAAGCGCGCCATGATCCGTCTCGACGCCTGGATCCGCGCCTCCGGCGCGCCCGTGCGCATGATCATGCAGGTGCACGACGAGCTGGTCTTCGAGGTCGAGGCAGGGTTCGTCGAGGAGGCGCAGGCGCGCGTGCGCGAGCTCATGGAAGGCGCCGCCGAGCTGCGCGTGCCGCTGGTGGTCGAGACCGGCGTGGGCGACAACTGGGACGAGGCCCACTGAGGCGCCGGCGCAGAGCCCGCACGGAAAGCGTGGTTGGGCGCGGCCGCACGGCGCGCGGGAACTCCGGGCCCCGGCGGGAGTCTTATAGGGCGAACGTCGCGCGTGTGACGTTCCCCGCTTCCCTCCCTGAGCGGGTG
>WGBS01000011.1 GCA_015494165.1 Gammaproteobacteria bacterium
GAGCGAGCAAGCGGGTGGCCGAGATGGTGTGCACGGCGCTCGCCGCGCGCTCGCGCACGCGCTTCGTCACGGTGCGCTTCGGCAACGTGCTGGGCTCGGCGGGGAGCGTGGTGCCGCTCTTCCGCGAGCAGATCGAGCAGGGCGGGCCGGTTACCGTGACCCATCCCGAGGTCGAGCGCTACTTCATGACCATTCCGGAGGCCTGCCAGCTCATCATGCAGGCGGCCGTGATGGGCGAGGGCGGCGAGATCTTCGTGCTCGAGATGGGCGAGCCCGTGCGCATCCGGGACCTCGCCGAGCAGATGATCCGCCTGGCGGGCCGCGTGCCGGGCGAGGACGTCGAGATCGTCTACACGGGGCTGCGCCCCGGCGAGAAGCTGCGCGAGGAGCTCTTCCACGAGGAGGAGGGTCTCGCGCCCACCTCGCACCCGAAGATCCTGCTCGCGCGCCATCGCGCCGTCGAGCCGGACGCCCTCGACCGTGCCCTGGCGGAGCTGGATGCGGCCTGCGGGCGCTGCGACGAGATGGCCGTGCTGGGCGTCCTGAAGGCGCTCGTGCCGGAGCTGCGGCGTCCCGAGACGGGGCGCCGGGAGCCGGGCCGGGTCGTCCCTTTCCCGGGCCCTAAGTGATGGCGCCGGTGCGGCCGGAAGCCGTGCCTGCGCGGTGGCTGTGGCCGCCTGGCCAACAGAAGGGATCAGCGTTGCACAGCCGAATGGGACTAAGGCGGTATGACCGTCGCCATAGAAGGGCCTGCGCCATGGAGAAGCGAGTCTCGAAGTCCGAACTCAAGGCGCGTGCGCTCGCCTGGTTCCGGGAGGTGGAGGAGACCGGGGAGACCCTGGTCATCACGGATCGGGGGCGGCCGGTGCTGCGGCTCGAGCGCCATGTGCCGCGGGAGCCGGATCCCCGCGCGCTGTTGCGCGGCAGCGTGCTGGAGCACCGCGAGCCGCTCGAGCCCGTCGCGGAGGACGGGTGGGAGGCGGCCGGGTGATCGTGCCGGTCACGACCGGGATCGCACGTGCCGCGGCGGGGCTGCCTGGTGGCCTGCACGAGGACCCGGCGGATCGCATGATCGTGGCCACGGCGCGCGAGCTGGGTGCGACGCTTATGACGAAGGATGCGCGCCTGCTGGATTACCCGCATGTGCGAAGCCTCTGGTGAGCGCGGGGCCTTGGTGTAAAGGGGCGCCGCGGGCTCTTCGGCTGAAAGGGCGGCTTGGACGGTCAGCGGCAGGGGCGCTCGGTCGGGGCCTATCTCGCGGCCGGCGTCGCGGGCACGTTTGCGCTGCGCGCGGCGGGCGGGCTCGGGCAGCTCGCCGTCGCGCTCGTGCTGGCGCGCCTCCTCGGGGCGGAGGGGTACGGCCGCTTCGCCCTCGGGGTGGCGGTGGCGACGGCCGTGGCCGCAGCGCCGTCGTGGGCGCTGCAGGGGCTGCTGACGCGCGAGGTGTCGGCGGGGCTCGCGGCCGGGCGGCCCGATGCCGTCCGCGGGCTCTTGGCCACGGCGCTGCCTGGTGCGGGCGGTGCGGCGCTCGCGCTCGCCACGGCGCTCGGCCTGGCCGCCTGGGTCTCGGGCGGCGGTGTGCCGCTCGTCTGGGGCGCGCTCCTGGTCCCGGCGCTCGTCCTCGGCGCAGGCCTCGCCGCGGTGCTGGCGGGGCTCCACCGGGTGCTGCTCGCCCAGTGCTGGGAGAACGTCCTCAAGCATTGGGGGCTGGTGGCGCTCGTGGCGCTCGCCTGGCTCGCCGGCTCGCGGTCCGGGCCGGGCGGCGCGGTCGCGCTGTACGGAACCGC
This sequence comes from Gammaproteobacteria bacterium, assembly GCA_015494165.1. Classification (GTDB taxonomy): domain Bacteria; phylum Pseudomonadota; class Gammaproteobacteria; order S144-34; family S144-34; genus S144-34. Next base: position 1,788 of record WGBS01000011.1, read on the forward strand.
GCTGTGGGCGGGCGCGGCGGTGCTGGCGCTCCTTGCCTGGCGGGCGCTGCCCGGGGCCGTGCGGGGGGCACGGCCCGAGGTCCCAGCCGGATGGCTGCGCGAGGCGCTGCCCTTCGCCGGCATCGGGCTGCTGGCGGTGGCCAACGGCCAGGCCGACGTGCTTGTGCTCGGCGCCTTCCGCGACGACGTCGAGGTGGGCATCTACCGGGCGGCCTCGCAGCTCGCCGCGCTGGTGATCTTCCTGCTCGGGGTGGTGAACGCGCCGCTCCAGCCCTTGATCGCGCGGCTCCATGCGGAAGGCGACCGCGCGCGCCTCCAGCGCGCCGTCCGGGCCACCGCGGTGCTGGTCCTGGCCTGCGCCGTGCCTACCGTCGCGGTGCTGGTGATATGGGGTGGCGAGTTGATGGCGCTCGCCTTCGGCGAGCCCTTCCGCGCGGGCGCGCTGCCGCTTGCCATCCTTGCCCTGGGCCAGCTCGTCAACGCCTCCATGGGTTCCGTGGGTGTCATACTCAACATGACGGGCCACCAGCGCGTGGTGATGCGCTGGTTCGCCGCCTCGGGGGCTCTGACGCTGGCCCTGCTGCTCGCGCTGGCGCCGCCCTTCGGTGCGGTGGGGGCTGCGGTGGCCTTGGCGCTCGGGCTCGTCGCGTGGAACGTGGCGCTGGCGCGCGAGGTGATGCGGCGCCTCGGCGTGAACCCTACGGCGCTGCCGCTGCCGCGCCGGTGGTACGCGCGGGCCTCGCCCCGGGAGGGCTTCGGTGGGGCGCCGCCGGGCTGAGACGAGCGCCCTTGGCGGGCGTAGTGCCCTTGAAGCAGGCGGGGGTGGTGCCCATGTGGAATAATCGGTCCGTACGGCACGAGGGAGGGTTGGAGTGCGCATGAGCGGACGCATCAGGAAGGCCGTCTTTCCGGTGGCGGGGCTCGGGACCCGTTTCCTGCCCGCCACCAAGAACACCCCCAAGGAGATGCTCCCGATCGTGGACAAGCCGCTGGTCCAGTACGCGGCGGAGGAGGCGATCGCGGCGGGCTGCGACGAGCTGATCTTCGTGACCTCGAGCAGCAAGCGGGCCATCATCGCCGACCATTTCGACAAGAACTACGAGCTCGAGGCGGAACTCGAGCGGCGCGGCAAGGCCGATCTTCTGGCCATGGTCCGGGGCGTGGTGCCGGAGGGGGTGGCGTGCGTGTACGTGCGCCAGCCCGAGGCGCTGGGACTGGGCCATGCGGTGCTGTGCGCGGCGCCCGTGGTCGAGCGCGATCCCTTCGCCGTGCTGCTCGCCGACGACCTGATCGACGGGGGCGCCCGGAGCTGCCTCGAGCAGATGGTGGACGTCTACGAGCGCCACGGCGGCTCCGTGATCGCCGTGGAGGAAGTGGACCCCGAGGACACCGAGAAGTACGGCATCGTCCAGGTGGAGCGGGTGGAGGCGCGCGTGGGGCGCGTCCGCGCCATCGTGGAGAAGCCCCGGCCGGAGAAGGCGCCCTCCAACCTGGCGGTGGTGGGCCGCTACATCCTGAGCCCGCGCATCATGCAGCTCCTGCGCGAGACGCCGCGCGGCGCAGGCGGCGAGATCCAGCTCACGGACGCCATCGCGCGCCTGCTCGAGGAGGAGCCGGTCTACGCCTACCGTTTCGAGGGGCGGCGCTACGACTGCGGCTCCAAGCTGGGCTACCTGGAGGCGAACGTGGACTTCGCGCTCAAGCACCCGCAGCTCGGCGCGCCCTTCCGCGCGCTGCTGCAGGCCCGCTGCGGGGCCGGTGGCCGGGCGCAGGCGCCCGTCGCGGCGCCGGACGTGGCGGCGGGGGGCAGGCGGCGCGGATAGGGCTCGTGGCTATGGCGGACGGCTTGACGGGGCCGCGCCTCGGGCGCGGCCCCGGCGTGTCCGGGGCCTGAATCGTGTGCGGCTTCGCGGGCATCCTGGATCCGGGGCGTCGCCGGGACGCGGCGGCGCTCGAGCGGCTGGCCGCCGCCATGGCCGCCGCGCTCGCGCACCGCGGGCCCGACGACACCGGGACGTGGGTGGACGCGAATGCGGGTGTGGCGCTCGGGCACCGGCGGCTCGCCGTCATCGACCTCAGCCCGGAGGGCCACCAGCCCATGGTCTCGGCCTCCGGGCGCTACGTGGTCGCCTACAACGGGGAGATCTACAGCTTCCGCGAGATCCGGAGCGAGCTCGAGCGCGCGGGCCTGGCCCCGCAGTGGCGCGGACATTCCGACACAGAGGTGCTGCTCGCGGCGGTGGAGGCCTGGGGCCTGGAGGGCGCGCTGCGCCGCTGCGTCGGGATGTTCGCCTTCGCCCTCTGGGACCGCCGGGAGCGGGCGCTGTGGCTCGTGCGCGACCGCATGGGCGAGAAGCCCCTCTACTACGGCTGGGTGGGCGGCGCGCTCGCCTTCGCCTCGGAGCTCAAGGCCCTGCGGCGGGTGCCGGGCTGGACCGGCCGCGTGGACCGCGGTGCGCTCGCGCTCTTCATGCGGCACGCCTATGTCCCCGCGCCGTGGTCCATCCATGAAGGCGTGCGCAAGCTCCCGCCGGGCTGCGTGGTGCGCTTCGACCTGCGATCCGCGCCCGGGAGCTGGCCGGAGCCCCGGCCCTACTGGTCGCTGCTCGACGCGGTGCGGGCGGGCCTCGCCGATCCCCTGCCGGAGGAGCCGGAGACATGCGCCGAGGCGGTGGAGGAGGTGCTGCGGCGCAGCCTCGCGGGCCAGATGGTGGCCGACGTGCCGCTCGGCGCCTTCCTCTCGGGCGGGATCGACTCCTCGGCGGTGGTGGCGCTCATGCAGGACATGGGCGACCGTCCCGTGCGCACGTTCACCATCGGCTTCCACGAGGCCGCCTACAACGAGGCGGAGGACGCCGCACGCGTCGCCCGTCACCTGGGCACCGACCACACCGAGCTCTACGTGACGCCGCGGGAGGCCATGGACGTGATCCCGCGCCTGCCCGAGATCTGGGACGAGCCCTTCGCCGACGCCTCGCAGATTCCGACCTTCCTCGTCTCGCGGCTCGCGCGCGCGCATGTGACGGTGGCGCTGTCGGGCGACGGCGGGGACGAGCTCTATGGCGGCTACAGCCGCTATGTCTGGGCGCTTGGTCTCTGGCGGCGAATCCGGCGCCTGCCCGCGCCGGCCCGCCGCGGGCTGGCAAGCGCGATCGAGGTGGTACCCCCGATGGCCTGGGAGCGCCTGTTCGGCCTACTGGGCCCCGTGCTGCCGCCGCGGCTGCGCCAGCGCAACCCGGGCACCAAGATGCACAAGCTGGCCGACGTGCTGCGAAAAGGTTCCCTGGCGGAAGTCTTCCTGAAGCTCACTTCTCACTGGGACGAACCCACCGTGGCGGTGCGCGGCGCGCAGGAACCTGCCACCGTGCTCAGCGATCCCGCCCGGCAGCCGGCGCTGCCCACCTTCCTCGAGCGCATGATGTATCTCGACGCCGTGACCTACCTGCCGGACGACATCCTGGTCAAGGTGGACCGTGCCGCCATGGCGGTGAGCCTGGAGACCCGCGCGCCCTTCCTCGACCACCGTGTGGTGGAGACCGCCTGGCGGGTGCCGGTTTCGCTGAAGCTCCGCGACGGCAAGGGCAAGTGGCTGCTGCGGCGCATCCTGCACCGCTACGTGCCGCCCGCGCTGGTCGAGCGCCCGAAGATGGGCTTCGGCGTGCCCATCGAGGACTGGCTGCGCGGCCCGCTGCGCGACTGGGCGGAGGCCCTGCTGGAGGAAGCGCGGCTGCGGCGCGAGGGCTACCTGAATCCCGCGCCGGTGCGCCGCATTTGGCGCGAGCACCTGGCCGGGCGCGGGAGCTGGCAGTACTGGCTGTGGGACGTGCTCATGTTCCAGGCCTGGCTGGAGGCGGGCGGCGACCGGGCGGGCGCTCCCGCCGGGGCCTGATCCCTCCCGGGGAGGCGCCAGCCGCCGTCCGGCGGCCGCGGGCCGGCGAGCATCCGGGTGCAGGCCCGTGAGCCCGCGATGCGTGCCGGAGCCGGTGGCGAAAAGTGCGCTTTGTGAAGATGTGTAGGAAAACTTTCGGTTTTCACATACACTCGAGGTCATGATCGAGCGCGACATCCGCCCGGAGCTGCTGGCCGCGGCCGCGGAGTATCCCGTGGTCACGATCATGGGCCCCCGCCAGTCGGGCAAGACCACCCTCGTCCGGTCGGCTTTCCCTCACAAGCCGTACTTCTCGTTGGAGTATCCGGACGTGCGGGCCGCGGCCGAGGCCGATCCGCGCGCCTTCCTGGGCCAGGCACCGGACGGGGCGATCCTGGACGAGGTCCAGCGCCTGCCGGAGCTGCTGTCGTACATACAGGGCCTCGTGGACGAGGCCGGCCGGCCCGGCATGTTCATCCTCACCGGCGGCCATCAGCCGCGGCTCCACGAGGCGATCAGCCAGTCCCTCGCGGGCAGGACCGCCATGCTCACGCTGTGGCCGTTCTCCCTTTCCGAGCTGCGCCGCTACGGGCGGGACTGGAGGGCGTTCGATCTGGTCGTCAAGGGGTTCTTCCCGCGGGTGCACGAGGAGGGCCTGGAGCCGCGCAGGTTCTTCAACGGCTATCTGCAGACCTACGTCGAGCGCGACGTGCGGGCCCTGATCAACCTGCGCGACCTTTCGCAGTTCCAGCGGTTTCTCACCTTGCTGGCGGGACGTGTGGGGCAGGTGGTCAACCTTTCTTCCCTCTCGAACGACGTCGGCGTGTCGGCGACGACGATCCGGAGCTGGCTGTCGGTGCTGAAGGCCTCGTACGTGGTGTTCGAGCTGCCATCGTTCCATGCGAACGTGCGCAAGCGCGTCGTCAAGTCACCCAAGATCTACTTCACGGACGTGGGGCTCGCCGCCTTCCTGCTGGGCATCCGCACCGAGGAGCAGGCGGCCCGTGATCCGCTGCGCGGCAGCCTGTACGAGAATCTCGTGATCGCCGACGTCGTGAAGGGGGCGCTCAACCGGGGAATCAGGCCCGAGGTGTACTTCTACCGCGATTCCCACGGCAACGAGGTCGATCTGCTGATCCGGGAGGGAGGCAGGCTGGTCCCGGTCGAGATCAAGTCGGCCTCCACGTTCTCGCCCGACTTCCTGAAGGGGCTGGAGCGGTTCCGGGCCCTGGGGCTCGAGGGTGTCGCCCCGGGTGCCGTTCTCTACGACGGCGCGGAACGGTTCGCTATCAAGGGGGTGCGCGCCTTCAATCCGCTTCGCGCAGGGGATCTCTGGGAGACGCTGACCGAGGGAGAGGGTAGCTGAGAGCGGGCGCTGGGAGCGCGTGCGGACGCACTGTGGGGGGTCTGCCTGGAGGCGGGCGGCGACCGGGCAGGCTCGCCGGACGAGACGCTCCAGGTGTGACTATAACGGTCTTATGAGATCGGTGTCGGTGAGCAAGGCCAAGACACTCCTGAGCCGCATCCTCGGATGGGTGCGGGCGGGCGAGACCGTCTATATCCTGGATCGTGGCGTGCCGGTGGCGCGCCTCGAGGCGGTGGCCGGCGCGTGTCCGGACGCGTTGAGGGCCCTGGAGCGATCGGGCCTGGTGCGACGCGGCAGAGGCGTGCGGCGGCTTCGAGCAAGGCCCGTGCCCGTGGGGAGCAGCGCGCTGGAGCTTCTGCTCGGGGAGCGGCGCGAGGGGCGATGAGGTTCTGGGACGGCTCCGCGTTCGTTCCGCTGGTGGTGCAGGAGCCTGCCAGCGGCACGATGGCCGGGGTGCTGGCGCGCGACCCGGGCTTTCTCGTGTGGTGGGCGGCACCGGTAGAGATCGGCTCGGCCTTGGCCCGGCTCGAGCGGGAATCGGCCTTGCCGGTGGCGGTGGCGCGCCGGGCACGGCGGCGCCTGGATGCTCTGGCCGAGGCGTGGCATGAGATCCGGCCCACGGACGCGGTCCGGGCCGAGGCGGTGCGCCTGTTGCGACTTCACCCCTTGCGTGCGATGGACGCATTGCAGCTCGCGGCAGCGCTGACTGCGGCGCGGGCGCTGGGTGGCCCGGAGGCGCTCCCTTTCGTGTGCCTGGACCACCGGCTGTCGGAGGCCGCGGCGAGGGAGGGCTTCCGGGTCGAGCCCGAGGCGGTCTGAAGCCCGGGCCCGGAACGCCCCCACCGCTTGATTCGGGAGGCTCGTTTCGCTAGCTTCACGTCGCGGATTCATCCATCTGCCGGCACAGGAGGTGCGTCATGGACACGGAGCGGTCCGTCGTGCTC
>WGBS01000012.1 GCA_015494165.1 Gammaproteobacteria bacterium
GAGCCCGACGGGGAGCTGGTGCTGCCGGGCGAGTTCCTGCCGGCCGCCGAGCGCCTCGGCCTCATGCCGGAGCTCGACCGCGAGGTGGTGCGCAGGACCCTCGATCTGATCGCCCGCCTGCCCGAGCGCTTCGGCGCCCTCGGCTTCAACGTCAACCTCTCGGGCCACACCCTGCACGATCCCGCCTTCGTGGACTTCGTGCGCGAGGCCCTCAGCCGCAGCGGCGTGCCGGGAAAGCGCATCACCTTCGAGCTGACGGAGACGGCGGCCATCGCCGACCCCGAGCGTGCGGGCGAGGCCCTCGGCCAGCTCCGCGCCCTCGGCTGCCGCGTCGCCCTCGACGACTTCGGCAGCGGCTTCAGCACCTACACCTATCTCAAGCGCTTCCCCGTCGACTATCTCAAGATCGACGGCGGCTTCATCCAGCAGCTCGCCTGGGACAGCGTGGACCAGGCGCTGGTGCGCTCCATCGTCGAGATCGCCCGCGCGCTGGAGAAGGAGACGGTGGCGGAGTTCGTGGGCGACGGGGAGACGCTGGAGCTCGTGCGCAGCTACGGCATCCACTACGCGCAGGGCTACCACCTGGGCCGCCCGGTGCTGGAGCTCCCGGGCGCAGCGGATCCGGCGGGCGCCTAGGCGCCGGCTGCGGCGCGCGGCCCGTCGGCCGGGGCGGTGCGTTCGCCGTGCAGCATCAGCACCAGGCGCGCCTCCCCGGGCGTGAGCCCGCATTCGCGCACCAGGCGCTCGGCGTCCGCGCCGTTGCGCACCAGGCGGATGGCGTGATCGTAGGCGCGCTCGCCCGCGTGGCTGAGCTCGATGCGGTCCTGGCGCTCGTCGAGCCGGCGCTGCGCGCGCTCGAGCGCGGCCAGGCGCCGGTCGGTGCCGGCCGCGGCCGCGCACAGGGCGGCGACGTCGGCGCGGGCCGCCTCCAGCGCCCGCTCGGCGGCGGCGAGCCGGCGCGCCAGCCGCCGGCAGGCGAGCCCGAGCCCGAGGGCCGCCAGGGCCACCGCCGCCAGCGCGGGCGCCAGCACCAGCTCGGGCGTCAGCGGCGGGAGCGTCATGCGTACTCGTCCACGTGCGGGCGCCCGTCCTCGTCGCCGTCGGGACGCCGCGGGGGCCGGCGGGGCGCCTGCCGGCCGCCGCGCTCGCGCTTGCGGCGCTCGATGCGTGCCGGCTCCTCCCGCACGGGCCAGGAAGGGGTCACGGGCCGGATGCCGTCGGTGTCCGCCATGGGCTGGCCCGTCGTCGCGCGGCCGCGGCGGCTCAGAAGCCGCCCGCTCCGTCCTCCAGAACCCGGTGCAGGTCGATGAGGATCAGCAGCCCGTCGTCGAGGTGCGCCACGCCCTGGAGATAGGGGGCGGCCTCCTCGCCGTCCACCGCCGGGGCGGTGTCGATGTCGGAGCGGCGCAGGTCCACCACCTCGGCGACGCTGTCGACCACCATGCCGAATACCTGCCCGTCCACCTCGACGATGACGATGCGGGTCTGCTCGTCGTGCTCGGCGGGCGGCAGCCCGAAGCGCCGACGCGTGTCGATGACGGTGACCACGTGCCCGCGCAGGTTGATGATGCCGAGGACGTAGTGCGGCGCGCCGGGGACCGGGGCGATCTCGGGCACGCGCAGCACCTCCTGCACGTTGAGCACCTCGATGCCGTAGGTCTCGCCCGCCAGGCGCACCGTCACCCAGCGGCTCGTGGGCTCCTCGGCCCGCGCCTCGTCCTGGACCTCTCGTGCCGGCTCGCTCATCGCTGCTCTCCCCTGTGCCGCCGCGCGTCGCGAAGCCGACGCCGCGGCGCCCGTGAAGAAATCATGCATCCTCCGTGCCACACCCCGCGGCGGCGTCGAGCCAGGCCGCCAGGCGCGTCGGATTGACCACCAGCGCCGGCGGCGCGGACGCCACGCCGGCGAGCCAGGGCCGCCGCTCCCCGGGCCGCCGCCAGCGCACCTCGCTCCGCCCGAGCGCCACCGGGTCGCCGACCCGGTCGCAGGCGAGCACCCAGCGGCCGGCGAGCGCCACCAGCCAGGGCCGCGGGCCGGCGCCCGCACGCCCCCGCGGAAGCAGGGCGGCGGCGAGGTCGGCCACCGGCCGCCGCGCGCCGCCCCGCACGAGCCGCCCGAGCAGCCACGCCGGCGCCCCGCGCGGCGGCCGCGCCAGGCGCGTCGGCGCCGGGAGCACGGCCTCGACCGCGGCCTGGGGCAGCGCGAAGCCGACCCCGCCCGCCTCCACGACGAGCGCCTCCAGGCGCTGGCCGCTACCTTCCGGCGCCGGCATCGCCTCCCGCGGGGCGCGCTCGTCGAGGAGATCGTCGAGGTAGCCCGCGAGGCCCCCGCCGCCTTCCATCCCCACTGCACTCCGGACCCTGGTCATGCCGATGCCTCCAGCGCCGGCGGTCGCGGCCGCGCCCGGGCGCCGGTGAGCAGGTCCTCGAGCAGCGCCGCGTAGGCGCGGCTGCCGCGCGCCGACGGCGCGAGCTCCGTGAGCGCGCGGCCCGCGCGGCTCGCCTCGCGGAAGCGTGTGTCGACGGGGATCACGCCCTGCCACACGCGCGTCCCGTAGCGCGCCCGCAGGCGCTCGAGCGCCTGCACGCCCGCGCGCGTGCGGCGGTCGTGCAGCGTGGGCACGATGACCCAGTCGAGCGGCGCGCGCCGCGAGCGCGCCACCATCTCCAGGGTGCGCTCCATGCGCTCCAGCCCCTTGAGCGCCAGGTGCTCGGTCTGCACCGGCACCAGCAGCAGGTCGCAGGCGGCGAGCGCGTTGACCATGAGCAGGCCCAGCATGGGCGGGCAGTCGAGGATGGCGTACTCGTAGCGATCGGCCACCTGCGCCAGCGCCCGGCGCAGCACCAGCCCCATGCCGGGCCGCGCCCCGAGGCGCCGCTCGAGCGTGGCCATGGCCGTGCTGGCGCGCCAGAGAGCCAGCCCCTCCGGCGCGACGGGCACGGCGATCGCGCGCGCGTCCGCCATCTCTTCCGCGAACAACGTGTGCACCCCGGGGCCGGTGGCCTCGGGATCGTGGCCGAAGTAGGCGGTGAGCGAGCCGTGGGGGTCGAGGTCCACGAGCAGGGTGCGGCAGCCGGCGCGCGCGAGCAGCGCCCCCAGGCTCACGGCCGTGGTGGTTTTGCCCACGCCCCCCTTCTGGTTGGCGACCGCCCAGACCCTCACCGCCCCTCCTCCGGGCGCGCCGCGCGCAGGGGCGCGTCGGCGGGAAGCCGCGCGCGCCCGCCGGCCTCCGGCTGCGCCAGCACGACGATGACCACGCGCCGGTTGCGCCGCCGCCCCTCCGGCGTGGCGTTGTCGGCCACCGGCCGGTGCTCGCCGTAGCCGACGGCGATGAGGCGCGCGGGGTCCACCCCGAGGCGCTCGAACAGGCGCACCACGCTCGCCGCGCGCGCCGCCGACAGCTCCCAGTTCGAGGGATAGAGCGTGGTGCGGATGGGCACGTTGTCCGTGTGGCCCTCGACGCGCACCGGGTTGGGCACGGTGCGCAGCGCCTGCGCGAGGCGCTCGAGCACGGGCATGGCCTCCGGCGTCAGGCGCGCGCTGCCGCTCGGGAAGAGCACGCCCGAGGCGACCTCGATGTGCAGGCCGTCGGCGCGGCGGCGCACCCGCACCAGGCCCATGTCCACCAGCGGCCGCAGGGCGCGCGTGACGCGGCGCGCGAGCCGCGGCAGCCCCTCGCGGCCGGCGAGCTCGCCCGCGGGCTCGCCGCCGAGCGAGGGCGGCGGCAGGGGCGGCAGGGCGACGAGGGCGTCGGGCTCGAGCGCGAGGCGCGCCAGCCTCCCCACCTGGATGGGCTCCATGCTGCGCGGCGGTGCGCGGAAGGCGGCCTCGAGGGCGTCGGAGAGCACCCGGTACTTGCCCTCGTTGACCGAGGAGATGGCGTACATCACCACGAAGAAGGCGAACAGCAGCGTGATGAAGTCGGCATAGGAGACGAGCCAGCGCTCGTGGTTCTCGTGCTCCTCCTCGTGGCGCCTGCGTGCCATGGCCACCGTGCCTCAGTCCAGGAAGCCCTGCAGCCGCGCCTCGATGTTGCGCGGGTTCTCGCCCTCGGCGATGGCGACGATGCCGTCGAGCACCATCTCGCGCCCGCGGCTGCGCCGCCGCGCCACGCTCTTGAGCTTGTTCGCGAGCGGCAGGAAGACCAGGTTGGCGAAGCCGACGCCGTAGATGGTGGCGACGAAGGCGGTGGCGATGCCCGGCCCGAGCCGGCTGGGATCAGCGAGGTTCTGCATGACGTGGATCAGGCCCATGACGGCGCCGATGATACCGATGGTGGGGCTGTAGCCCCCCATGCTCTCGAAGACGCGCGCGCCCTGCATGTCACGCGCCTCCAGCGTCTCGAGCTCGATCTCCATCACGCCGCGGATGGTCTCCGGCTCGTTGCCGTCCACGAGGAGCTGCAGGCCCTTGCGCGCGAAGAGGTCGGGCTCGGACTCGGCGGCGCCCTCCAGCCCCAGCAGCCCCTCCTTGCGCGCCACGTTGCTCCAGGCCACCACCTTGGCGATGATCCCGTCGCCGTCCAGCGGCGGCGGGCGGAAGGCCCAGGGCAGGATGCGCAGGGCGTGGAGGAAGGTCGCCACGGGGGTCTGGAGCATCACCGCCCCCAGGGTGCCGCCGCCGACGATGACGAAGGCGGTGAGCTGCACGAGCGAGCTGACGTGCCCGCCCTCGAGCACGTTGCCGCCGACGATGGCGGCGAGCCCGATCAGCAGCCCGACGATGCTCAGCAGATCCATGCGCTTCCTGTCCCGGCCTCACGCCCATGCGATGCACGCCCCATGCCACCCTCAGCGCACGCCCGCCGCCAGCGCCGGCCCGATGTCCTCCAGGGCGAGCACCTGGTCGGCGAGGCCGGCCTCGACCACCGCGCGCGGCATGCCGTAGATCACCGAGCTCTCCTCGTCCTGCGCCCACACCGTGCCGCCGCGCGCCTTGAGGCGCCGCGCGCCCTCACGCCCGTCGGCACCCATGCCGGTCATGATCACCGCCAGCGTGCCCGCGCCCGCCGCATCGGCGGCCGAGGCGAGGGCCACGTCCACGCTGGGCTTGTAGTGCTCGCCGGGTCGCGGGTCGCGCAGCCGCACGCGCAGGAGGCCGTCCGCGCGCTCGAGGTAGAGCTGGCGCCCCCCGGGCGCGAGCGCCACCCGCCCGGGCGCGAGCGGCTCGCGGTCGCGCGCCTCGCGCACCTCGAGGGCGCTGATGCGGTCGAGACGCTCGGCGAAGGGGCCCGTGAAGCTCGCCGGCATGTGCTGGACCACCACCACCGGCGCCGCGAAGCCGGCGGGCAGGGCCCGCAGCACGCGCTGCAGGGCCACGGGCCCCCCGGTGGAGCTTCCGATCACCACCAGCTCGCGCCGCGCCGGCGCGGGGCGCGGCCGCGGCCGCGCCGCGGGCACCCGCGTCGGCGCGGGCGCGCCCGCCCCCGCCGCCACGGCGGCGTGCGCGCGCCGGCCGCCGGCGGCCAGCGCAAGCACGCGCTCGCGCAGCAGGCGCCCCGCCTCAGCCTGGTCGGCGGCGAGGTCCTGCAGGCGCTTGGGCAGGAAGTCGGCCGCACCCGCCTCGAGCGCCGCCAGCGTCGCCTCGGCCCCTTCGTGCGTGAGCGAGGAGAACATGAGGATGGCGGTGGGGGCGCGCGCCATGATGCGCCGCACCGCCTCGATGCCGTCCATGACCGGCATCTCCACGTCCATGGTGACGACGTCGGGCCGCAGGCGCACGGCCGCCTCCACCGCCTCGGCGCCGTTGGCGGCGAAGCCCGCGACCTCCAGGCGCGGATCGGCCCGCAGGATCTCGGCGATGCGCCGGCGGAAGAAGCCGGAGTCGTCGACGATCAGGACGCGGACGGCCATCGCTCGCGCCACTCCCGCGCCCGCCGGCTCAGTGGCGGCTCGCGTAGGCCCGCAGCAGGCTCGGCACGTCGAGGATGAGGGCAATGCGTCCGTCGCCCGTGATCGTGGCGCCGGCGAAGCCCGCCAGCCCGTGCAGCAGGGCGCCGAGCGGCTTGATCACCACCTCCTCCTGCCCCAGCACCTGGTCCACCACGAAGCCCACGCGCTGGTTACCCACGTGCGCCATCACCACCTGGCCGCTGCGCTCGGCCTCGCTGGTGTCGGCGTCGGGCGCGAGCCAGTGGTGCAGGTAGTACAGCGGCACGGCCTTGCCGCGCATGCGCACCACGAGCTGCCCGTCGACCGTGTTCGTGCGCGCCGGGTCCATCTGGAAGATCTCGGCCACGTTCGACAGCGGTAGCGCGAAGCGACGCCCGCCGACGATCACCATCAGGGTCGGCAGGATGGCCAGCGTCAGCGGCAGCTTGATCCGCACCTCGCTGCCCTGTCCGAGGTGGGAGTCGATCTCGACCGTGCCGTTGAGCTGGGCGATCCGGTTCTTGACCACGTCCATGCCCACGCCGCGCCCGGAGATGTCCGAGATCTCGGTCTTCGTGGAGAAGCCGGGGGCAAAGATCAGGTTGAAGGCCTCGTGGTCGTCCATGCGCGCGGCAGCCGCCTCGTCGATGATCCCCTTCTCGATGGCCTTGCGCTTGAGCGCGTGCGGGTCCATGCCGCGGCCGTCGTCGGTGATGGTGATGAGGATGTGGTCGCCCTCCTGCGCGGCCGCCAGCACCACGGTGCCGGCGCGCGGCTTGCCCTTGGCCTCGCGCTCGTCCGGCGGCTCGATGCCGTGGTCGACGGCGTTGCGCACCAGGTGCACGAGCGGGTCGGCCAGCGCCTCCACCAGGTTCTTGTCGAGGTCGGTCTCCTCGCCGCGCAGCTCGAGCACCACCTCCTTGTTCAGGCTGCGCGCGAGATCGCGCACGACGCGCGGGAAGCGCCCGAAGACCTTGCGGATGGGCTGCATGCGCGTCTTCATCACCGCCGCCTGCAGGTCGGAGGTGACGAGGTCGAGGTTGGCGACGGCCTGCGAGACCGCCTCGTCGCCGATGCTCGAGCGCAGGGTGGCGAGGCGGTTGCGCACCAGCACCAGCTCGCCCACCAGGTTCATGATGTCGTCCAGGCGGCGGGTGTCCACGCGCACCGTGGCCTCGCCGCCCTCCTTGGGCGCGCCCCGTGCGCCGCGGCCGGTGCCAGCTGGCGGGGCCTCTTGCCGGGGAGGTGAGGCCGACGGAGCGGACGGCGAGGCGACGGGGGCAGTCTCGGCAGCAGCCGGCGGGCTGGCCTTCGTCGGC
>WGBS01000013.1 GCA_015494165.1 Gammaproteobacteria bacterium
CCGACTTCGTGTGCTCGGCACGCGGCTTCATGTTCGCCCTCGGCTGCATCCAGGCCATGCGCTGCGACCGCAACACCTGCCCCACGGGCGTGACCACGCACGACCCGCGGCGCCAGCGCGGCCTCGACCCCGAGGCCCTGCGCCGCGTCGCGGCCCGCGAGCGGGTGCGCATGATCGAGATCAAGCTCGCCCAGGGCGCCAAGCCCGGCAAGGGCGGCATCCTGCCCGCCGCCAAGGTCACGCCCGAGATCGCCGCCATCCGCGGCATCCCGGCCTGGCGCGACGCCCTCAGCCCCGCGCGCCACCCCGAGATCGCGGGCCCCGCCGACCTCCTCGACATGGTGGCGCGCGTGCGCGACCTCACGGGGCTGCCCACGGGCTTCAAGACCGTCCTCGGCGGCGACCGCTGGCTCGACGCGCTGTGCGAGGAGATCCTGCGGCGCGGGCCCGAGCACGCGCCGGACTTCGTCACCGTCGACGGCGCCGAGGGCGGCAGCGGCGCGGCACCGGCGAGCCTCATGGACGCGGTGGGGCTGCCCATCCGCGAGGCCCTGCCGCTCGCCGTGGACACGCTCATCGCCGCCGGCCTGCGAGAACGGGTGCGGGTGATCGCCTCGGGGCGCCTGGTGACGCCGGTGGGCGTCGCGTGGGCCCTGTGCGCCGGGGCCGACTTCGTGTGCTCGGCACGCGGCTTCATGTTCGCCCTCGGCTGCATCCAGGCCATGCGCTGCGACCGCAACACCTGCCCCACGGGCGTGACCACGCACGACCCGCGGCGCCAGCGCGGCCTCGACCCCCGGGACAAGGCGCTGCGCGTGCGCGACTACGTGCGCGCGGTCGAGCGCGAGGTCCGCCTCATCGCCCATGCCTGCGGCGCCCGCGAGCCGCGCGACCTCGAGCGCCGCCACGCGCGCGTGAGCCTCGGCGACGGGCGCTCGGTCTCCTTCGAGCAGCTCTTTCCCTACCCCGGCGCCGGCCCGCCCGCGGCCGCCCGCCCGGGCTGAGCCCTGCCGCGGCACCCGATCCGTCGAGACGGCACAGAAGCGATAAGAAAGGAGGAACCCCCATGGCGTCCATCGTCTCCCTCGGCTGCACCGTGGTCGGCTGGCTCGATCGCATCGGAAGCTTCCTGCCGCAGCTCGGCCTGCGGCTGCTGCTCGCCTACGAGTTCTGGGAGTCCGGCATCGAGAAGTTCCACGGCGAGAACTGGTTCGGGGAGATCCGTGACAGCTTCCCCTTCCCGTTCAACCTGCTCCCGGTCGAGCTGAGCTGGCAGCTCTCGATGTGGACCGAGCTCCTCGGCGCCGTGGGGCTGGTGCTCGGGCTCGGCACGCGCTTCTGGGCGCTGGGGCTGATCGTGGTCGACGTGGTGGCGTGGGCCAGCGTGCACGCGGGCAACGGCTACAACGTGTGCAGCAACGGCTGGAAGCTGCCGCTGTTCTACCTCGTGATGCTGCTGCCGCTGCTGTTCCAGGGCGCGGGGCGCGCGAGCCTCGACCACCTGGTGGCGCGCCTCTACGCGCGCTGAGCCGGCGCCGCCGGCGGGCCCGCCTGCAGGCACAGCCGCACGGGCTGCGGCGCGGCGACGGCGCGCCCCTGCGCGTAGTCGACGCCGAGCTCGCGCAGGCGCGCCGTCACCTCCGGGGTCTCGGCCCACTCGGCGATGGTGAGGCGCTCGAGGACGTGCGCCATCAGGTTGACCGCCTCGACCAGGGCCTCGTCGACGCGGTCCTCGAGCAGGTCGCGCACCAGCTCGCCGTGGATCTTGAGATAGCGCACCGGGAGGTTGCGCACGTAGGCGAAGGAGCTCAGGCCGGCACCGAAGTCGTCGAGCGCGAAACGGCAGCCGAGCGCGCCGGCCTCCTCCGTGAAGCGCCGCACGGCCGCGAAGGCGCTCACGGCGTCGTTCTCGCTCACCTCGATGCACAGCGAGCCCGCGAGCGCGCCCGCCTCGCGCAGCCGCGCGAGGGCCTCCTTGGCGTAGGGCTCGTCGGCGAGCGAGACGGCCGAGACGTTCACGCCGAGCACCGTCCCCTCGGGCAGCTCCGGAAGCAGCGCGAGCGCGTGCTCCAGCACCCAGCGGTCCACCGCCGGCATGACGCGGTAGCGCTGGGCGGCCGGCAGGAAGGCGCCGGGCTCGACGATGCGCCCGTCGCCCGTCACCAGGCGCACCAGCAGCTCGAGGTAAGGCGGAAGCGCACGGCCGGCGAGGAGCGGCGCGGCCCACTGCCCGTGCAGGAGCAGGCGGCCCTCGCCCGCGGCGTGCTCGAGCTCCTCCACCCAGCGCAGCTCGCCGCGCCGCCGCGCCGTCACCAGGTCGCTGTCGCGGTGGGCGTGGACCCGGTTGCGGCCCGCGGCCTTGGCTGCGTAGCAGGCGGCGTCGGCCGCGGCGAGCAGGTCCTGGAGGCTCCCGCTGGTGGCGGTCACGGGCACGAGGCCGACGCTGAGGCCGACGCCGAAGCTGCGCCCTTCCCAGGAGAAGCGGAAGTCGGCCACGGCCCGGCGCAGCTTCTCGGCCACGCGCTGCGCATCGGCCTCGCCGCAGCCGGCGAGCAGCACGGCGAACTCGTCGCCGCCGAGACGCGCCAGCGCATCGCCGGCGCGAAGGCAGCCCTGGAACAGCGAGGCCACCTGCCGCAGCAGCTCGTCGCCGGCGAGGTGCCCGCAGCTGTCGTTCACCACCTTGAACTGGTCCAGGTCCATGTAGAGCAGCACGTGGGCCGTGCCGCGCTCGCGCGCCTCGAGCAGCGCGTGCTCGAGCAGGCGCTCGAACTCGCGCCGGTTGAGCAGGCCGGTGAGCGGATCGTGCGCCGCCTGGTGCGCCATACGGCGGGCCATGTCGCGCAGCGCCGTGACGTCGTGCAGCACCGCCACCGCCCCGAGGACGCGGCCGTCGTGGTGGCGGATGGGCGAAAGCGTGAGCTCGACGCTGTGGGCCGGCCCGCCGCCGCGCGGGCGCAGCAGGGCCCGCACGCCCTCCGATCCGCCCTCGGCCGGCAGCGCGAGGCGCTCGCCGCTCGCCTCGTCCACGAGCTCGAGCACCTCCTCCAGCGGCCGGCCGACGGCCTCCGGCGCCGGCCAGCCCGTGAGCGCCTCCGCCGCGCGGTTGAGGAAGTCGACGCGCCCGTCGGTGCTGGTCGTCAGCACCGCATCGCCGATCGAGGCGAGCGTGACCTGCATGCGCTCCTTCTCGGCGAGGAGTGCGTCCTCGGCGCGCCGCCGCTCGGCGAGCGCCGCCTCGAGGTCCCGCTGCCCCGCGAGCGCCCGCCCCTTCTCCTCGGCGAGGCGCCGGGCGAGGGCCTCGTTCTCGAGCGCGAGACGCACCTGGCGCACCACCGTGGCGTTGATGTTGCGCGCCGTCCACACGAGCACACCGGCGAAGACGGCGAGTAGCAGGGCCATGGCGCGGTCGACGTCCGACGGGAGCTGGGCGAGCCCCGCCACGAGGGGGACGAGCATCACCAGCATGTACGCGAGATAGGCGCGCAGGGACGAGGCCATGGTCGAGACCGCCCCCGCGGCCATTCCGCCCTGGATGAAGACGAGGAACAGGTGATAGGGGAGCCCCGTGCGCGCCAGGGCCCACGGCGCCGCGAGCCCCCACACGGCGGCGACGGCGGCCGCGGCGAGGACGTAGCGCCCTTCCCAGCGCGCGGCCTCGCCGGGCGGCGGCGCGGCGCGGCGCCAGGCACGCGCGAGCAGGCCGCGCGCGAGGTTGCTCGCCGCCACCGCGGCGAGCCAGGCGACGAGCGCCGCGCGCGGCACCTCCCCGCGCAGGACGTAGGCGACCACCGCCGCGACGAGGAGGGTGGCGGCGATCGCCACCGGCACCTGCTCGTACAGCAGCCGCACCTGCTCGGCGCGGATGCGCTGCTCGGGCCGTATCCCTTCGCTCTGCATCGAAAACGCGCCCCGGCCGCCGGTCTCGCGGCCCTCCGCAGCAAGATCGGCGGGCCTTGCCGCCGACTTTACCGCTTCCGGCGCGCGGGCGCGCGGCGCGGCGTCTCAGCGGCGGCGGCGCGCCTGCACGCGCAGGCGCAGGGCGTTGAGGCGAATGAAGCCCTCGGCGTCCTTCTGGTCGTAGGCGCCGCGGTCGTCCTCGAAGGTGGCGATGGCGGGATCGAACAGCGAGTCCGTGGGCGAGCGCCTGCCGGTCACCTGCACCGAGCCCTTGTAGAGCCGCACCCGCACCTCGCCGTTGACGTGCGCCTGGGTGGCGTCCACGAGGGCCTGCAGCGCCTCGCGCTCGGGGCTGAACCAGTAGCCGTTGTAGACCAGGGCGGCATAGCGCGGCATGAGCTCGTCCTTGAGGTGGGCAGCCTCACGGTCGAGGGTGAGCGACTCCATGGCGCGGCGCGCCTTGAGCAGGACGGTGCCGCCCGGCGTCTCGTAGCAGCCGCGCGACTTCATGCCGACGTAGCGGTTCTCGACGATGTCCGCACGCCCCACCCCGTGGCGGCCGACGCGCTCGTTGAGCCGCGCGAGCAGCGCCGCGGGCGGGAGCCGCTCGCCGTCCACGCTCACCGGGTCGCCGCGCTCGAAGCCGATCACGAGGTCCTCGGGCTCGTCCGGGGCGCGGCGCGGGTCCACGGTCCAGCGCCACATATCCTCCTCCGGCTCCGCCCACGGGTCCTCGAGGACGCCGCCCTCGTAGGAGATGTGCAGCAGGTTGGCGTCCATCGAGTAGGGCGAGCCGCCGCCGGGCTTGCGCTCCACCGGGATGCCGTGCGCCTCGGCGTAGGCGAGCAGCTTCTCGCGCGAGGTGAGGTCCCACTCGCGCCAGGGCGCGATGACGCGGATGTCGGGGTCGAGGGCGTAGGCGGTGAACTCGAAGCGCACCTGGTCGTTGCCCTTGCCGGTGGCGCCGTGGGCGATGGCGTCGGCCCCGGTCTCGTGCGCGATCTCGACCAGGCGGCGGGCGATGAGGGGACGGGCGATGGAGGTGCCGAGGAGATACTCGCCCTCGTAGACCGCGTTGGCCCGGAACATGGGGAAGACGTAGTCGCGCACGAAGGTCTCGCGCAGGTCCTCGATGTAGATCTCCTTCACGCCGAGGGCCTCGGCCTTGCGGCGCGCGGGCTCGAGCTCCTCGCCCTGGCCGATGTCGGCGGTGAAGGTGACGACCTCGCAGCCGTAGGTCTCCTGCAGCCAGCGCAGGATCACGGAGGTGTCGAGCCCTCCGCTGTAGGCCAGCACCACCTTCCTGACGTCGCTCATCGCCCAGCTCCTTCACGACGTAACATCGGCCCGCCACCCGTGCGGGTCCGAATCTTCGTCATGCCGACGGCGCAGCTGCTCACCCGCACTCGCTGCATGTCGTTCGGACACATCGGCGTAAGGGTCGACCGGCGACCCCATGGTCGGGCGCCCGACACGCTCACCCGAGAACCGACGGATCGGGTCGGTATCGGTCCTCCTTCTCCCGGACCGGTCCTGCCCTGTCGGCTGCGTCCCGCACCAGCCCCCGGAGCGTGGAGGGGAGCCGCCCGGGCTCCCGACGGACGACGCCGAGCTCGTCCCGCATGGGCGCCCGCCGGCCAAGCCATAGCCGGACCCGCTTGCGCACGGCCTTCGGGACGAGGCGCCGAAATCTGCTGGACGGTGGCATTCCCACCTCCGCGTCGGCAGGGAACGTGGCGCGGGTGATCCACCCGCAGCTTACCTCACGCGCAACCCGCCAACACCTCGAGCCCCGCCACCGCGGCCGCCTCGGCAAGCTCGCGGTCGAGGGTGGCGAGCGCCAGCCCTTCGGGTAGGGCCAACGCCAGATACGTCGCGTCATAGACCGAGAGCCCGTGTGCGGCCGCCAGCCGCCGTACCGTTCCGAGCACGACGGCCGGATCGACAGGCTCGACCTGCAGGGGCAGCCCCGTCAGGAGCGCGGCGAGCCGCTCCACCTGCGCCTCCGTGGCACGCCCCCGCCGCCGCGCCGTCTCGAGGCCATTGGCCACCTCGTGGCACCAGAGGGCCGGCACGCGCGCGCCTTCGGTCGCCACACGCTCCAGGAGCGCATCCAGCGCTGGGGTGCTCCCGTCCTCGAAGCACCAGGCGAGCGCCACCGACGCATCGATGACGAGCGGCGCCGTGTGGGTCACCGCTTGCGTCCTGCCTCGATGAGCTCCCGGACCGGCGTGCCGGCCAGCCGCGCCCCCCGCCGCGCACGCCGGAAGCGGGCCACCACCTCCGCCGCCGGTAGCCGGCTCCGGCCCGCCTCCACCGGCACCAGCATCGCCACCGGTTTGCCCCGGTGCGTTATCGTCACCCGCTCGCCGCCGCGGACCCGCGCCAGCAGCGCCGAGAAGTGCGTCTTCGCCTCGAAGGCGCCAATCGTTTCCATACGACTAGCCTATCGACCAGGCTGTCATTGAGCAACGCCACCAGTCGCTCTCGGTCGAGGTTCTTCCAAGGCCCGGCCAGCGGGTCGAGCTAGGCACGGGCCCGGGCGGTGCGGCGCAGCCGCGAGAGCAGCCGCCGGGCGAGGTCGCCGAAGAGCTCGGTCTGCGTCGGGTGCGGATGGATGGCCTCCGCCACCTGCTCCAGCGTCATGCGCCCGGAGACCATCATCACCGCCTCGCCGACCAGGGTGTCGGCGTGGTCGGCGAGCAGGTGCACGCCGACGATGCGGTGGCTCGTCCTGTCGGCCACGAGCTTGATCAGGCCCTCGGTCTCGCCCGTGATCATGGCCTTGGCGTCGATGGAGATCGGGACCTTGACCTCGACCGGGTCGAGCCCCCGGGCCTTGGCCTGCTCGAGGCTGAGGCCGACGAAGGCGGCCTGGGGGCGGGTGAAGATCACCCCGCAGTCGAGGTCCGCATCGTAGCGGCGCCGCTCGCCCAGGATGCGGGCCGCGGCCACGCGCCCCTGGGCGCCGGCGGTGTGGGCGAGCATGTAGCCGCCGATGACGTCGCCCACGGCGTAGATGTGGGGGACCGAGGTGCGGCAGCCCTCGTCGGCGGCGATGACGCCGTCGCGCACCGCAACGCCCGCCCGCTCGAGCTGCAGGGGCTCGAGCACGGGGCGCTTGCCGGTGGCCATCAGGACGAGGTCGCAGCTCGTGGTCCGGCGCTTGCCCTCGGCGTCGCGCCAGCGCACCTTCATAGCGCCCGGCTCGCCCTCGATGCGCTCGATGCGAGCCGAGACGTGCACCTCGAGGCGCGGCTCCGCGGCGAGCACCTCCGCGAGGCAGCGCGCGACCTCGGGCTCGACCTCGGCCAGGATGCGCTCGCGCGCCTCGAGCAGCGTCACGCGCGTGCCGAAGTCCTGGAACATCTGCGCCATCTCGGCGCCGATGGCCCCGCCGCCCACCACCACCATGCGCTTCGGCGGGCCCTCCAGCGACCAGACGGTGTCGGAGGTGCGCACGCCGCCGTGCTCCAGCCCCTCGCGGGCGCCGGGGATCGGCGGCACGAAGGGCGGCGCGCCGGTGGCGATCACGGCGCAGCCGAAGGTGATGCGGCGGCCCTCGCTGCCGTCGCCGGGGCCGGGGCGGGCATGGGGGTCCTCCGGCAGGCGCGAGGTGTCGACGAACAGGGTGTGGGCGTCCTCGAAGCGCGCGCGGCCCTGGATGTACTCGACCTTGACGGCCTTGTCCGTGCGCAGCGCGAGCCGGCCGCGCGTCTCGAGCACCTCGCGCCGGGTGGCCTCGAGGCGCTTCCAGTCGAGGCGCGGCCTGGCGGTGCCGAGCACCCCGAGGCGGGCGTCGTGGGCGCGGTCGCGGATGCGGTCGGCGGCCGCGCGCCAGGTCTTGGACGGGATGCAGCCGCGCCACAGGCACTCGCCGCCCGGGAGCGGCGCGTCGTTGACCAGCGCGACCTTGATGCCATGCTCGGCGAGCTCGCGCGCGCAGTCCTCGCCGCCGGGCCCGCCCCCGATGACCACCACCGGCCAGTCCCACTCGCCCTCCGGGATGCGCGGCCCCGGCGGCTCGAGCCAGTCGTCGGGCCGCTCCACCAGCTCCCGCAGGGTGTTGAGGAAGGCCGCCACCTCGGCGCCGTTCACCACCCGGTGATCGGCCGTGATCGTGAGCGGCATGCCGCGCTCGCCCGCGGTGGCCACCGCGAGGATGGCCGCGGTGCCCGGCGTGGGGATGGCGTCGAACCAGTCGACGTTCAGCATCCCCATGTTGGAGATCAGGAAGGTGGGATTGGCGTACTCCTCGGGCTTGAGATGGCGCTTGCGCGCGCGCTCGACGAGCCCCTTCCACTCGGCGTGGAGCGCCTCGAGGGTGCGCGACTCGCAGCGGCGCAGCACCGGCACCACGAGCCCGCCGTCCTCGGCCGCCACCGCCATGCCGATGTCCACCTGCGCGCGCTCGACGATGCGGTCCACCGGCTGGTAGGCCCAGTTCATGCGCGGGTGGCGACGCAGGGCCTCGGCACACGCCTTCGCGAGCGCCACCGTCACGGAAACGCCGCGCCGCTTGGCGCCGCGCACCAGGGCGTCGGGACGGGCGTGGACCGTGACGTGGAAGGTGGGCATGGTGAGCGCGGCCGTCATGGTGCGCGCGACGGCGCGCTCCATGGAGGTCATCGGCCGGCCCTCGCCCGGCACCTGCACCTCGGGCAGCGTCTCCGGCGCGGCCGGCGGCGGCGCGGCCGGACGGGCGGTCGGCTGCGCGCGCAGCACGTCCTCGCCCGTGATCACGCCGCCGGGGCCCGTGCCCTGCACGTGCTCGAGGTTGACCCCCAGCTCGCCCGCGAGGCGCCGGGCATAGGGGCTGGCATAGCGGTTGCTCGGACGCGGTGCCGGCGCCGCGCCGGGGCGGCGCGCCGCGGGGGACGGGGCGGCC
>WGBS01000014.1 GCA_015494165.1 Gammaproteobacteria bacterium
GCGGCGGCCGCCGCGCTGCCCGAGGCCTACGAGCCGGTGGTGGTCGGCGCCGAGGAGGAGCTGGCGCTGGCGGGGCTGGTCGAGGACGAGCTGCTGCTCGCGCTGCCCATCGTGCCGCGGCACGCGGCGGGCGAGCCGTGCGCGGGGCGCGAGCGCCTCGCGGCGCTGGCGCGGGCGGCCGAGCCGCCGCGCGCGCTGGCGGCGCTGGGCGCGCTGTGGCGGCAGCGAGACAGGCGCTGAGGAGCATCGAGAATGGCCGTACAGCAGAACCGCAAGACCCCGTCCAAGCGCGGCATGCGCCGCGCCCACGACGCGTTGCGCAAGCCGACGCTCTCCACCGATCCCACGACGGGGGAGACGCACCGGCGCCACCACGTCACGCCGGACGGCTACTACCGCGGGCGCAAGGTCCTCGACACCGCGGATGAGTGATCCGCGGGCGGCGGGGGCCGGAGGGGCCTCGTGAGCCGGCCCGTCACCATAGCCCTCGATGCCATGGGCGGCGACCACGGCCCGGAGGTCGTGGTCGCGGCGGCCGTGCGCGCGCTCGCCGATGACGGCGGCATGCGCCTGGTGCTGGTGGGCGACGAGGGCGTGCTGCGCGGGCTGCTCGCGCGCCATCGGGTGCCGGACGCCGCGCGCCTGGAGCTGCGTCACGCCTCGCAGCAGGTGGCCATGGACGAGCTCCCCTCGCGGGCGCTGCGCACCAAGAAGGACTCGTCCATGCGGCGCGCCATCGACATGGTCAAGGCGGGCGAGGCCGACGCCGCGGTCTCGGCCGGCAACACCGGGGCGCTGATGGCCATCGCGCGCTTCGTGCTCAAGACCCTGCCGGGCGTGGACCGTCCCGCCATCATCACCGCCATCCCCGCCACGCGCGGGCACACCCACGTCCTCGACCTCGGCGCCAACGTGGACTGCACCTCGGACCAGCTCTTCCAGTTCGCGGTCATGGGCGCGGTGCTCGCCGAGGCGGTGGACGGCGTCGCGCGCCCGCGCGTCGCCCTGCTCAACATCGGCGAGGAGGAGATCAAGGGCAACGACTCGATCAAGGAGGCGGCGCGGCTGCTGGAGGCGAGCACGCTCAACTACGTCGGCTTCGTGGAGGCCGACGACATCTTCCTCGGCGATGCCGACGTGGTGGTCTGCGACGGCTTCACGGGCAACGTCGCGCTCAAGGCGAGCGAGGGCACGGCCAAGCTCATCTCGCGCTTCCTGCGCGAGGCCTTCGCCCGCAATCCGCTCACGCGGCTCGCGGGCGCCTGCGCGGCGCCGGTCCTGAAGGCGCTCGCGCGCCGCATCGATCCGCGCCGCTACAACGGCGCCAGCTTCCTGGGCCTCAACGGGACCGTGATCAAGAGCCACGGCGCCGCCGACGCCCTGGCCTTCGCCAACGCCATCCGCATCGCCCGCGTCGAGGTCGAGAAGGCCGTGCCGGAGCGCATCAGCGCGCGCATCGAGTCGCTGCTGGCCGAGAGGCAGGCGGTGTGAGCTACGCGCGCATCACCGGCACCGGCGGGCACCTGCCCGAGCGCGTGCTCACCAACCACGACCTCGAGCGCATGGTCGACACCTCCGACCAGTGGATCCGCGAGCGCACGGGCATCCGCGAGCGCCGCATCGCCGCGCCCGGAGAGACCACGAGCATGCTCGCCGAGCACGCGGCGCGCCGCGCCATGGATGCGGCCGGGGTCGGTCCGCGCGACGTCGATCTCATCGTCCTCGCCACCACCACGCCCGACCAGGTCTTCCCGAGCACGGCCTGCCTGCTGCAGCGCCGCCTCGGCATCCACGGCTGCCCGGCCTTCGACGTGCAGGCCGTGTGCACGGGCTTCATCTACGCGCTCGCCGTCGCCGACAAGTTCATCCGCGCGGGTGATGCGCGCTGCGCGCTGGTGGTGGGGGCGGAGACGCTCTCACGCATCGTGGACTGGAGCGACCGCAGCACCTGCGTGCTCTTCGGCGACGGGGCCGGCGCCGTGGTGCTGCAGGCGGCCGAGGAGCCCGGCATCCTCTCGACGCACCTGCACGCGGACGGCGACTACGCCGAGCTGCTGCAGGTGCCGGCGGGGGTCTCGCAGGGCTACGACAAGGTGCGCGCCGGCGAGGCCTACATGGAGATGCGCGGCAGCGAGGTGTTCAAGGTCGCGGTCAACACCCTCGGGCGCATCGTCGACGAGACGCTGGAAGCCAACGGCCTCGCGCGCGACGCCGTCGACTGGCTCGTGCCGCACCAGGCCAACATCCGCATCATCGCCGCCACCGCGCGCAAGCTGGGGCTGCCGATGGAGCGCGTCGTGGTCACGGTGGACCGCCACGGCAACACCTCGGCGGCCTCGGTGCCGCTCGCCCTCGACGTGGCGGTGCGCGACGGGCGCATCCGCGCGGGCGAGCTGCTGCTGCTCGAGGCCTTCGGCGGCGGCTTCACGTGGGGCTCGGCGCTGGTGCGCTTCTGACAACCGCAAGCCGCGAGCCGCAAGCCTATGAACAGCGTGATCGCATGCGTCTTTCCGGGGCAGGGCGCCCAGTCGGTGGGCATGCTCTCGGCGCTGGCCGCCGAGTGCCCGCTCGTGGAGGACACCTTCGCCGAGGCCTCCGAGGTGCTGGGCCGCGACCTGTGGCGCATCGTGCGGGAGGGGCCGGCCGAGGTGCTCGACCGCACCGAGCACACCCAGCCCGCCATGCTCGCCGCGGGCATCGCGGTCTGGCGCGTGTGGCGAAGCCGCGGCGGCCCGGATCCGGTGGCCCTCGCCGGCCACAGCCTCGGCGAGTACACGGCCCTGGTGGCGGCCGAGGCGCTCTCCTTCGCGGACGCCGTCGCGCTGGTGGCGGAGCGCGCGCGCTTGATGCAGGAGGCGGTGCCGGAGGGCCGGGGCGCCATGGCCGCCGTGCTCGGCCTCGACGACGCCACGGTGGAGGCGCTGTGCGCCGGGCAGCGCGATGCGGGCGTGGTGGAGGCCGTGAACTACAACGCCCCGGGCCAGGTGGTGATCGCCGGCGAGCGCGCGGCGGTGGAGGCCGTCGCCGAGGCGGCGCGCGCGGCGGGCGCGCGCCGCGTGGTGCCGCTCGCCGTCAGCGTTCCCTCGCACTCCTCGCTCATGCGCGAGGCGGCGGCGCGGCTCGGCGAGCGCCTCGCGGGCGTGGCCTTCCGCGCGCCGCGCTGGCCGGTGCTGCACAACGTGGACGCGCGCCCGCGCGCCGGTGCGGACGAGGTGCGCGAGGCGCTCGCGCGCCAGCTCCACAGCCCGGTGCGCTGGACCGAGACCGTGCGCGCCCTGCGCGAGGCGCACGGTCTCGGTCCAGCGCACCGGGCTGTGGAGC
>WGBS01000015.1 GCA_015494165.1 Gammaproteobacteria bacterium
GTTCCAGAAGGCGGTGCGGGACCCGCTCGCGGGGGTGGCGCGCTACGAGTACCGCCTGCGCGGGAGCTGGGAAGCGCCCGTGGTCGAGCGCGTGCGCGAGGGCGGCGAGGAGGCGCCCACGACGCCCGGCGAAGGCTGAGGGCGGGGCGGGACGGCCCCTGTGCTATGCTGGCGCGCGTGGGAGCGCGCGCCTTTTTCGCAATCCTGGCATGGGCTTGGCTCGGCACGGCGGCCGCGGCCGGCGGCGCGTGGCGGCTCGCCCCGGAGCGTTGGGACCGCCCGCGCGACGCCGCCTACGTCGCCTCGCTCGCGCCCGTGCGCGCGGCGGTGCGCGCCTGGGAGGCGGCCGGGCCGGGCGCGACGCTGGTGCTGCGCTATCCCGGCGGCGAGGCCGGGCTTCTGTGGGCCAGCGAGCTGCGCGACTGGCTGGTCGCGCTCGGCGTCGAGCCCGAGGCGGTGGTGCTCGCCCCGGGTGCGGGCGGCGACGCGCTGGTGCTGGCGGTCGAGGGGGGCTGAGGGTGCTCGCCGCCGCCGTGCAGATGGCCTCCGGGCCGCAGGTGGACGCCAACCTGCTCGAGGCCGGGCGCCTCGTCGCCCAGGCGGCGGAGGCGGGCGCGCGCCTGGTGGTCCTGCCCGAGAACTTCGCCTTCCTCGGCGCACGCGAGCGCGACAAGCTCGCGGTGCGCGAGGCCGAGGGCGAGGGGCCGATCCAGGCCTTCCTCTCGCAGCAGGCCGCGCGCCACGGGATCTGGCTCGTGGGCGGGACCATCCCGCTCGCCACGGCCGACCCCTCACGGGTGCGCGCCGCCTGCCTGCTCTACGGCCCGGACGGGAAGGCGGTGGCGCGCTACGACAAGATGCACCTGTTCGACGTGGAGGTGCCGGACAGCGGCGAGCGCTACACCGAGTCCGAGACCATCGAGCCCGGCGACGGGCCGGTGGTGGCCGAGACGCCGCTCGGGCGCGTGGGCCTCGCGGTCTGCTATGACCTGCGCTTTCCGGAGCTGTTCCGCGCCATGGTGGACCGCGGGATGGAGCTCCTCGCGGTCCCGTCGGCCTTCACCGCGGTCACGGGGCGCGCGCACTGGGAGCTCCTCGTGCGCGCGCGGGCGGTGGAGAACCAGTGCCACGTGATCGCCGCCGCGCAGGGCGGCTACCACGTCGACGGCCGCGAGACCCACGGCGACAGCATGATCGTCGATCCCTGGGGCACGGTGCTCGGGCGCCTGCCGCGCGGCGCCGGCATCGTGGTCGCGGACCTCGACCCGGAGCGCACGCGCGAGATCCGCGGGCGCTTCCCGGCGCTGGCGCACCGGCGCCTGCGCTGCGCCTGAACGGCCCCGCGGGGGCCCGGAGGAGGAGATGAGCGAACGCACGCGCGAGGCCATGCGCATCGCGGCCGCGGCACCGGCGGCGGCCCGGGACCCGCTCGCGCTGGCGCGCGAGCGCATCCTCGCCCCGGGCGGGCTGGGGGAGGCCGAGCTCGAGCGCGCCCTCGGGACGCTGCTCGGCCACGCGGTCGACGGCGGCGATCTCTACTTCCAGCTCAGCCGCTCGGAGTCGTGGGTGCTGGAGGACGGGCGCATCCGCGAGGGCACGCACCACGTCGAGCAGGGCGTGGGCGTGCGCGCCATCGCCGGCGAGCGCACGGGCTTCGCTTACTCCGACGAGATCGTGCTGCCGGCCCTGCTCGAGGCCTCGCGCGCGGCGCGCGCCATCGCCCGCGGCGGGGGTGAGGGCAGGGTGCAGGCCTGGCGGGCGCGCCGCGGCCACGAGCTCTACGCGCCGCTCGACCCCCTCGAGACGCTGCCCGTGGAGGAGAAGGTGGCGCTGCTCGAGCGGGTGGACGCCGAGGCCCGCCGCCAGGACCCGCGCGTGCGCCAGGTGATCGCCACCCTCGCCGGCGTGCACGAGGTGGTGCTGGTGGCGGCGAGCGACGGGACGCTCGCCGCCGACGTGCGCCCGCTGGTGCGCCTGAACGTGACGGTCATCGTCGAGCACGAGGGGCGGCGCGAGCAGGGCACGGCGGGCGGCGGCGGGCGCTTCGGCTACGGCTGGTTCCTCGAGGAGGAGCGCGCCCTCGGCTTCGCGCGCGAGGCCGTGCGCCAGGCGCTGGTGAACCTGGAGGCGGTGGAGGCGCCGGCGGGCGAGATGGTGGTGGTGCTGGGGCCCGGCTGGCCCGGGGTGCTGCTGCACGAGGCCGTGGGTCACGGGCTCGAGGGCGACTTCAACCGCAAGGGCACCTCCGCCTTCAGCGGCCGCATCGGCGAGCGCGTGGCCTCCCCCCTGTGCACGGTGGTGGACGACGGCACGCTCCCGGGGCGGCGCGGCTCGCTCGCCATCGACGACGAGGGCACCCCCACCGGCCGCACGGTGCTGATCGAGGACGGGATCCTGCGCGGCTACATGCAGGACCGCCTCAACGCGCGCCTCATGGGGGCGCGGCCCACCGGCAACGGACGGCGCGAGTCCTACGCGCACCAGCCCATGCCGCGCATGACCAACACCTTCATGCTCGCGGGTCCCCACGATCCCGAGGAGATCATCCGCTCCGTCGACCGCGGCCTCTACGCGGTCAACTTCGGCGGCGGGCAGGTGGACATCACCTCGGGCAAGTTCGTCTTCTCGGCGAGCGAGGCCTATCTCATCGAAGGCGGGCGCGTGACGCGCCCGGTCAAGGGCGCGACGCTGATCGGCTCCGGGCCCGAGGTGCTGCAGCGCGTCACCATGGTCGGCAACGACCTGCGCCTCGACGACGGCGTCGGCACCTGCGGCAAGGACGGCCAGAGCGTGCCGGTGGGCGTGGGGCAGCCGACGCTGCGCGTCGACGGCCTCACCGTCGGCGGCACGCAGGCCTGAGGAGACGGCAAGGATGGCGGCGGAGACGGAGACGAGGGCGGCGGCGGACCTGCGCGCCGAGCGCGCGCGCTGCGAGCGGCTGGTGGCGCTGGCCCTGGAGGCGGCGCGCGCCGGCGGCGCCGACGCCGCCGAGGCCTCGGCGAGCGTCGACCGGGGGCTCTCGGCGACGGTGCGCCTGGGCGAGGTGGAGACCGTGGAGTTCCACCGCGACCAGGGGATCGGGGTCACGGTCTACGTCGGGCGGCGCAAGGGCAGCGCGAGCACCGCGGACCTGCGCGAGGCCTCGGTGCGCGCGGCGGTGGAGGCCGCGCTCGCCATCGCGCGCCATGCGGGCGAGGACCCGTGCGCGGGGCTGGCGCCGCCGGAGCGGCTCGCGCGCGAGTGGCCCGAGCTCGACCTCCACCACCCGTGGGGGCTGGACGCCGAGGGCGCGATCGCGCTCGCCACGGCCTGCGAGGACGCCGCGCGCGCCGTCGACCGGCGCATCGCCAACTCCGAGGGCGCCACCGTCACCACCCACGAGGGCACCTCGGTGTACGGCAACACCCACGGCTTCCTCGGCGGCTACGAGGGCTCGCGCCACAGCGTGAGCTGCGCCGTGGTGGCGCGCGAGGGCGAGGCCATGGAGCGCGACTGGTGGTGGACGGTGGCGCGCGATCCCGCCGAGCTCGAGGCGCCCGAGGCCGTGGGGCGGCGCGCCGGCGAGCGCGCCGTGCGCCGCCTCGGCGGGCGCAAGATCGCCACGCGCGAGTGCCCCGTGCTCTACGCCGCCGAGGTCGCCGGTGGCCTCATCGGCCATTTCCTCGGCGCCATCCGCGGCGGCCGGCTCTACCGCCGCGCCTCCTTCCTGCTCGACCGTCTGGGCGAGCGGGTCTTCCCGGAGTGGATGGCGATCCGCGAGGACCCGCACATCCCCAAGGCGCTCGGCAGCGCCCCCTTCGACGCCGAGGGGGTGGCCACGCGCCCGCGCGAGCTGGTCGCGGGCGGCGTGCTGCGCGGCTACGTCCTCGACACCTACTCCGCCTGCCGCCTCGGCATGGAGACCACGGGCAACGCGGGCGGCGTGCACAACGTCCTCGTCGCCCCGAGCCGCAGCGGCGGCCTCGAGGCGCTGCTGGCCGAGATGGGCGAGGGGCTCCTCGTCACCGAGCTCATGGGCCACGGCGTCAACTACGTCACGGGCGACTACTCGCGCGGCGCCGCCGGCTTCTGGGTCGAGGGCGGGCGCATCGCCCATCCCGTCCACGAGATCACGGTGGCGGGCAACCTGGCCGAGATGTTCCGCGCGATCGCCGCCGTCGGCGACGACGTGGACACGCGCGGGCGCGTGCGCACGGGCTCCATCCTGGTCGGGCGCATGACGGTGGCCGGCGACTGAGGCGGAAGCCCTGAAAAACTCGGTTTTTCAGGGCTTCCCCGCGGCCATGGACGGCCGCGGGAAGGCCCATACACACGGAAGTGTATGGCGATACAAGGAAAGATCAAAACGGTCGCGAAGCGCCTTAGTGCTGATCAATCCGCGCAGCGGATTGATCAGTGTTTCTGGCCAGAACACCCGGGAAGCACATCGGCGGATCGATCCGCGTAGCGGGATTGATCCGGGTGTCCGGCCAGACGCCTCAGCGCAGGAAGAGCGTCGCCAGGCCGAGGAAGGAGAGGAAGCCCATCACGTCGGTGCAGGTGGTGAGCACCACCGAGCCGGCGAGCGCGGGGTCCACGCCGAGGCGGCGCTCGATGAGCGGGATCAGCACGCCGGCGAGGGCGGCGATCTCGAGGTTGAGGACCATCGCCGCGCCGATGATGAGCCCCAGGCGCGTGTCCTGGAACCAGGCCACCGCCACCGCCCCCACCACCAGCGCCCAGACGATGCCGTTGAGCAGCGCGACGGCGAGCTCCTTGGCGATGAGCCAGCGCACGTTGGCGCTGCCGAGCTGGCCGAGGGCCATGCTGCGCACCACCAGCGTCAGCGTCTGGCTGCCGGCGATGCCGCCCATGCTGGCGACGATGGGCATGAGCACCGCGAGCGCCACCACCTTCTCGAGGGTCTCCTGGAACAGGCCCACCACCCAGGAGGCGAGGAAGGCGGTGGCGAGATTGACCCCTAGCCACACCGCGCGCCGGCGCGCCGCCGGCAGCACGGGCGCGAAGGTGTCCTCCTCCTCCGACAGGCCCGTGAGGCTCATGAGGGAGTGCTCGGACTCCTCGCGGATGACGTCCACCACGTCGTCGATGGTGATGCGGCCGAGGAGGCGGCCCTCGGCGTCGACCACCGGCGCCGACACCAGGTCGCGGTCCTCGAAGCGCTTGGCCACCTCGGTCGCCGGCATGTCCGCGGGGATGGGCTCGAGCTCGCGGTCCATGACCTCGGCCACCGTGAGCTCGGGGTCGCGCGTGAGGATGGCCGTCAGCGGCAGCGCGCCGACGTAACGGTCGTCGCGCGTGACGACGAAGAGCACGTCGGTGAGCTCCGGGATCTCGCCGCGCATGCGCAGGTAGCGCAGCACCACGTCCAGCGTCACGTGCGGCCGCACCGTGATGGTGTCGGTGTTCATGAGGCCGCCGGCGCTGTCCTCGGGGTAGGACAGCACGGCCTCGAGGCGGCGCCGGTCCTGCTTGTCCATGGAGCGCAGGACCTGCTCGATCACCCGGTTGGGCAGGTCGTGGATGATGTCGGCGAGGTCGTCGGTGTCGAGGCGGCGCGCGGCGGCCACGAGGGCCTCGTCGTCCATCTCCTCGATCAGGGTGGCGCGCACCTGGTCGTTGACGTGCGCGAGGACCTCGCCCTCGAGCGAGGGGTCGACCAGCCCCCAGACCAGCTTGCGCTCGGCCACCGGCAGCGACTCGAGCAGGCCCGCGATCTCGGCCGGGTTGAGCTCGAGCAGCATGGCGCGCACCGGCTGGAGGGCGCCCGCCTCCAGGGCGTCGGTGAGCGCGTGCAGGCGCTCGCTGGTCTGCTGCTGCGGGGCGGTCTCGGCCATGGTCCTTCCGGTCGCGGGCGCTGCCGCTGGTCGAAAACGGCCATTCTGCCAAAAACCCTCGCGCGGCGCCTGGCCACCCGCACGGGCGGAGAGAGGGGAGGGGTTGGCGGCCCGGCGCGGCCGGGCCTGTCAG
>WGBS01000016.1 GCA_015494165.1 Gammaproteobacteria bacterium
AACGATTCCGCCTGCCCCGCCCCGCCGCTGTCGGCCGTGGCCACCGCGGCAGGAGCGGCTCCCGTTTCGGGTTCGGCCGCTGTGCCGGCCTCCTCGCGCAGGCGCCCGATCACCTGCCCCGCCGTGACCACGGTGCCGGCCTCGGCGAGGATGTCCTCGAGCACGCCGTCGGCCGGCGCCGGCACCTCGAGCACCACCTTGTCGGTCTCGATGTCCACCAGCGGCTCGTCGCGGCGCACGGCCTCGCCCGGGGCCTTGCGCCAGGCGACGACGGTCCCTTCGCTCACGGACTCCGGCAGCGCCGGCACGCGCACGTCCACGGGCTCGGCGCCCGCGGGGGTCTCGGCTCGGTTCATCCCAGGGCCTCCTCGACGAGCTTCTTCTGCTGCTCCAGGTGCAGGCGGAAATGGCCGGTGGCGGGCGCCGCCGAGGGCGGGCGCCCGGCGTAGCGCAGGCGCTGGCCCTTGCGGCGCGCGGCCTCCAGGCGGTGGCGGATCTGGTACCAGGCCCCCTGGTTCTCGGGCTCCTCCTGGCACCAGACCAGCTCGCGCGCCTTGGTCCACGGCGCCAGCGCCCGCGCGAAGTCCTCCTCCGGGAAGGGATAGAGCTGCTCGACGCGCACCAGCGCCACATCGGTGCGGCCGGCCGCGAGGCGGGCCTCGAGCAGGTCGTAGTAGACCTTGCCCGTGCAGCAGACCACGCGCCGCACCGCGCCCGGGTCGAGCGCCTCGGTCTCCGGGATCACGGTCCGGAAGCCGCCGCCGGCGAGCTCCTCCAGGCGCGAGACCGAGCGCTTGTGGCGCAGCAGGCTCTTGGGCGTGAGCGTGGCGAGCGGCTTGCGGTAGGGCCGCAGCACCTGGCGCCGCAGCAGGTGGAACATCTGCGCCGGCGTCGTCGGCACGCACACCTGCAGGTTGTGCTCGGCGCAGAGCTGCAGCCAGCGCTCGAGCCGCGCCGAGGAGTGCTCCGGCCCCTGGCCCTCGTAGCCGTGCGGCAGGAAGAGCGTGAGCCCGCACAGCCGCCCCCACTTGGCCTCGCCCGAGCTGATGAACTGGTCGATGACCACTTGCGCGACGTTGGCGAAGTCGCCGAACTGCGCCTCCCAGATGACCAGCGCCTCGGGCTCGGCGGTGGCGTAGCCGTACTCGAAGGCGAGCACCGCCTCCTCCGAGAGCAGCGAGTCGATGACGACGAAGTTGGCCTGGGCGCCGAGGTGCTGGAGCGGCACCCAGCTCGTGCCGTCGCGCTGGTTGTGGAGCACCGCGTGGCGGTGGAAGAAGGTGCCGCGCCCGGAGTCCTGGCCGCTCAGGCGCACCGGGTGCCCTTCGCGCAGGAGCGTCGCGTAGGCCATGGTCTCGGCGAAGCCCCAGTCGAGCGGCAGCGCGCCGGCGGCCATCTTGCGCCGGTCCTCGAGGATGCGCGCCACGCGCGGGTGCAGCTCGAAGCCCTCGGGCAGGCGGTCGAGGCGCGCGTGCAGGTCCTGGAGCGTTGCCACCGGCACCGCCGTGTCGGCGGGCTCGGTCCAGTGGCGGCCGCGGTAGCGGCTCCAGTCGACGGCGTAGGGGTTCCTCGCGCCCTCGACGATGTCGGGCGCGACGCGCTCGCCGCGCTCGAGGCGCGCGCGGTAGCGCTCGAAGAGCTCGTCCACGACCTGCGGCCCCGGCACCACGCCCTCGCGCGCGAGCCGCTCGGCGTAGAGGCGCGTCACGGGCGGATGCGCGCGGATCTTGCGGTACATGACGGGCTGGGTGGCAGCCGGCTCGTCGGCCTCGTTGTGCCCGTGGCGGCGGTAGCAGACGAGGTCCACGACCACGTCCTTGCGGAAGCGCATGCGGAAGTCGAGCGCCAGCTCGGCGACGAAGACCACGGCCTCGGGGTCGTCGCCGTTGACGTGGAAGATGGGCGCCTCGACGATCTTGGCCACGTCCGTGCAGTAGTAGCTCGAGCGCACGTCGAGCGGGTTGGAGGTGGTGAAGCCGATCTGGTTGTTCACCACCACGTGCACGGTGCCGCCCGTGGTGAAGCCGCGCGCCTTGGAGAGCTGGAAGTTCTCCATGACCACGCCCTGGCCGGCGAAGGCGGCGTCGCCGTGCAGCAGCAGCGGCATGACCTGCCCGCCTTCGCGGTCGGCGCGGCGCTGCTGGCGCGCGCGCGCCGAGCCCTCCACCACGGGGCCGACGATCTCCAGGTGCGAGGGGTTGAAGGCGAGCGCGAGGTGCACGGTGCCGCCCGGCGTGCGCACGTCCGAGGAGAAGCCCATGTGGTACTTGACGTCGCCGGAGCCGGGCTGTGCCGCCGGGTCGTAGGCGCCCTCGAACTCCTGGAACAGCTCGCGCGGGCTCTTGCCGAGGATGTTGACCAGCACGTTGAGGCGCCCGCGGTGGGCCATGCCGATGACGATCTCCTGCACCCCCTCGGCGCCGGCGCGGCGGATGACGCGGTCCATGAGGGGGATGAGGCTGTCGCCGCCCTCGAGCGAGAAGCGCTTCTGGCCCACGTACTTGGTGTGCAGGTAGCGCTCGAGCCCCTCGGCGGCCACCAGGCGCTCGAGCAGGGCGCGGCGCTCGGCGGGCGCGAGCACCGCGCGCTCGGGGCGGCCCTCGACGCGCGCCTGGATCCAGCGCTTCTGCTCGGTGTCCGTGATGTGCATGTATTCCACGCCCACCGGGCCGCAATAGACCCGGCGCAGCAGCGCGAGGATGTCGCGCAGGCGCATGCGCTCGGGCGCGGCGAGCGAGCCCGTGTGGAACTCGGTGTCGAGGTCGGCCTCCGTGAGGCCGTGGTGGGCGGGGTCGAGCTCCGGGACGGGGGGGCGCTCGCGCAGGCGCAGCGGGTCGACGTCGGC
>WGBS01000017.1 GCA_015494165.1 Gammaproteobacteria bacterium
CCGCCTCCTCGCGCGCCGCGGCGAGGTCGCGCTCCAGCTCCGCCGCGCGGCGCTCGGCCGCGGCGCGTGCCTCCTCGAGCTCGGCCACGCGCGCCTTGAGCGCCTGCACGTCGGCGTGCGCGGCCTCGACCGCGGCCGAGAGGTCGGCCTGAAGCTCGGCCAGGGCCCGCTCGGCCTCGGCAGCGCGCCCGCGCGCCTCGGCCTCGGCACGGGCGGCGGTCTCCGCCGCCTCCGCCTGCCGCGCTGCTTCCGCCCGCGCCGCGTCGAGCTCGCCCCGCAGCGTCTCGAGTTCCTCGCGCAGCGCCCGCTGGGTGGCGCCCGCTGCGGCGCGCGCGTCGCGCACCGCCTCCTCCAGGCGGGCCTGGGCTTCCTCCGCCGCGCGCTCGGCGGCCTCCAGCCTGCGGGCGAGCGCCTCACGCTCGCGGGCCGCACCCTCGGCGGCCTCGCGTGCCTCGGCGAGCTCGCGCTCGAGCGTTTCCACCCGCCCGCGCAGCTCCGCGACCGCGCGCGCCTGCTCGGCGGCGCGGGCCTCGGCCTCCGCGGCCTGCCGGGCGCGGGCCTCGGCCTCGGCAGCCTGGCGCGCGCGGGCCTCGCGCGCGGCGGCGAGCGGGACGATCTCGGCACCGGCGCCGTCCGCCGCACCGCCGGGCGTGCCCGCCGCCGCGAGGCCACCCGCCAGGTGCACGACGTCGAATCCGAGCTGGATGAGCAGATAGGCGGCGGCGCGGCTGCGGGCGCCGTCGTCGCAGCACACCACGTAGCGTCGCGTGCGGTCCAGGCTCTCGGCCTTCAGGCGCAGCACCGAGAGGGGGACGTTCAGGCCCACCGGCTGGCGCTCGTGCTCCTCGGGGCTGCGCACGTCGAGCAGCACCGCGCCCTCGCGCACGAGCGCCGCGCAGTCGGCGTGGTCGCGCGAGGGCACCAGCGGCTCGACCAGCAGCTCCAGGAAGTCCTTGCGCGAGAGGCGCAGCAGCACGCCATCCTCGGTCATGGTCACGGTGGCATTGCGCGCCCCGCCCGTGATGAGCGCCTCCTCGCCGAAGCCCTCGCCGGGGCCGAGGCGCGCGAGCTCGATCTCGGCCGCGCCGGCCTCGGGCCGGCGCGTGACGCGGCACTGCCCGCTCTTGACGATGTAGTACCAGTCGTCGCGCGCGTCCTGGCGAACGACCGCCTCGCCCGCCTTCGCCGGGATCTCCTCCAGGCGGCTCATGAGCCGCTGCAGGCACTCGGCCGGCAGGCGCTGGTACCCCGGGCGCTGGAGGAGGCGCGCGAGCCAGCCCTCCTCCTCGTCCTCGACGACGTCGATCTCCGTCACCTCGTAGGCGGCGGGGTCGTTCCAGCTCAGCAGGATCTCGAGCAGGTCGGTGTCGACGGCGAGCAGGCTCGCCTGGGTCCGCGCCACCACCTCCGTGACGCCGCCCTCGGCGGGCACGACCGCGCTGCGCGCGCGCGCGCTGCCGGCCTTGACGGTCTGGTCGCGCCGCCCCTCGCGCCGCAGCGTGAGCTGGCCGCTGAGGAGGAACAGGGTGTGGCGCGGGCGCTCGCCGCGGCGGTAGACGGGGCGGCCGGCGGCGTACTGCACCACGCGCGCCTTGGCGGCGAGCTCCTTGAGCCGGTCGAGCGGCAGGCTCGCGAGGGGCTCGAAGCCCCGCAGGACCTTGACGTCGATCAGCGGGCTGGCCGCACCCACCGGCACTCTCCTCCTCTCCCGGGCCGTGCGTGTCGGGACGGACGGCGCGGGCGCCCCGGGGGAGGGGCGCCCCACCGTGACTCTACGGCCGCCCGCGCGGGACGTTTAGGAACGCGGTCACATTTCAGGGCGGCGCCGTGCCGGGCGGTTCAGCCCCGGTTCAGGCGCCGTAGGGCAGGATGCGACATGGACGGGGAGACCCGCCCGTGAACGGCACCGGAGTGAGAGGAGGACGCCATCATGAAGGCGAAGCGCGCGATCACCGGGCCCGCCACGGCCGTGGTCCTCGGCGCGGCAGGGCTCGCCGCGGCACCGCCCGCCGCCGCGCACGAGCACGTGTCCTGGATTCGCGTGACCGTGGGCGAGCGCCACCACGCGCCTGTGTGCCGCGTGCCCGGCTGGCACCGGCACCGCTTCCACGCCCCGCCGCGCCACCATGGCTGGCACCACGGGCACGGCCACTGGCACCACGGGCGCGGGTGGGGCTGGGGCCACCACCGGCATCACGCCCACCACTGGCACCATGCGCGCCGCTGGCACCACGAGGGAGCCCACCTCGGCTGGCGCGCGCACACCTGGGGCCACGACGGCCACACGGGCTGGTCCGTGACCCTCTACGGCGCGGACTGAGCGGGCAGCGCCGCGAGCGCGGGGGCGCGCAGCGCCCAGGTGCGGCGGAAACTCTGCTCAATCCGCTAGCGGATTGAGCAGCGCTGAGGTGCTTCGCGGCCATTTTTGATTTTCCTTGCATCGCCATGCACTTCCCTGTGCATGGGCCATCCCGCGGCCGTCCCTGGCCGCGGGGAAGCCCCGAAAAATTCATGAATTTTTCGGGGCTTCCCGATGAGGCGGCGCACGCCCGCAGGAGGGGCGGCCGCAGCCCGCGCCGCGGGTGATCCCCCTGCCGCCGCGAGCGGCCTACGCTAAGGCGGGCGGAGCACCGAGCGCCGTCATGGCCGGCGCGCGCGGGGCCATCTCGGCCCAGAGCTCGGCGAGCGTGCGCCCCGCGGTGGGGTGGCGCAGGTCGGGGGCGAGCTCGGCGAGGGGCCGCAGCACGAACGCGTAGCGCAGGATCTCCTCGCGCGGGAGGCGCAGCCCCGGCTCCTCGATCACGGCCTCGCCGTAGAGCAGCAGGTCGAGGTCGAGCGTGCGCGAGGAGAACCGCGGCCCGTCGCGGCGGCGGCCGTGGGCGTCCTCGATGGCGCGCAGCGCCGCGGCGATGCGCCGCGGCGGCTCGCCGCTGTCGAAGGCGACGGCGAGGTTGTGGAAGTCCGGGCCCTCGAAGCCCTCGGCCGGACAGCGGTAGACGGTGGAGACGGCGAGCGGCCCGAAGCGCGCGCGCAGCGCATCCAGCGCCGAGGCCACGTTGCGCTCGGGATCGAGGTTGCTGCCGACGCTGACGTAGACGCGTGGCACGGCCTTCAGGCGGGGCGCTCGCCGCGCTCGACGACGACGCCGACGTCGCGGGCGCCGCGGAGCGCGCCGGGCTTGCTCACGGTCACCCGCACCCACGGGATGCCGAACTCCTCGCGCAGCAGCGCGGCGACGCGCTCGGCCAGCGTCTCGACGAGCTGGAAGCGGCTGCCCTCGACGTACTCGATGAGCCGCTTGGCCACGGCCTTGTAGTTGAGCGCGTCCTCGAGGGCGTCGCTCGCCGCCGCGCGCGCCACGTCGGCGGCCATCTCGAGGTCGAGGCTCACCACCTGGCGGATGCGCCGCTCCCACTCGTAGACGCCGATGACGGTCTCGATGCGCAGGTCGCGCACGAACACGATGTCCATGGCGCGCGAGCATACCGGAGCGCGGGCGGCGCCAAAAGCGCCGGCGCTTGACCGCCGCGCCGCCGCGCCGGTCCAATAGCGCCCCATGCTCGTCCCCGCCCTGATCGTGCTCGGCGCCTACCTGCTCGGCTCGGTCGCCTCCGCCATCGTGGTCGCGCGGCTCCTGGGGCTTCCGGACCCGCGCACCGTGGGATCGCGCAACCCGGGCGCCACCAACGTGCTGCGCACGGGCGGGCGCGGCGCCGCCGCCCTCACGCTCGCGGGCGACATGCTCAAGGGGCTGGTGCCGCCGCTCGCCGCCCTCGCCCTCGACGGGCGGCCTGCGGTGGCGGCGGCCGCCGCCGTGGCGGCCTTCCTCGGCCACCTCTATCCGGTCTTCTTCGGCTTCCGCGGCGGCAAGGGCGTCGCGACCACGCTCGGCGCGCTCCTTGGCCTGAGCTGGCCCGCGGGCCTGGCGACGGTGGCGACCTGGCTCGCCGTGGCCGCCGCCTTCCGCTACTCCTCGCTCGCGGCCATCGTCGCCGCCCTGCTCGCGCCGGGCTGGGTGTGGTGGCTGGCGCGCGAGCCGGCCTATGTCGCCGCCGCCGCCGTCATGGCCGTGCTGCTGCTGTGGCGCCACCGCGGCAACATGGCCCGCCTGCTCGCCGGCACCGAGGACCGCATCGGAAGCGGCAAGCGCTGACAGACGGGTTACGGCTTGCAGGCTACGGTGTACGGTTCCTTTGTACCCCGCCTCCCGCAACCCGTCTCCCGTCGACTCCCGCGAAGCGGGCACGGCTTCCAGCCGCGACCGCCCGCGGCGGAGTGGCGGGAGGCGAGTGTCGGGAGGCGAGGGTACGCGCGCGCTCCGCGCGCCGCCGTCTGATCGGGGCTGGAAGCCCCTCCCACAATCGAGAGTGGCGGGAGCCGGGGGTCGGGGGACGAGGGGCGGCGCGCCCTTCGGGCGCGGCCGTTTGGTCTTTCCCGTCTCCCGTAACC
>WGBS01000018.1 GCA_015494165.1 Gammaproteobacteria bacterium
GCCGCGGCCGCCGAGCTGCCCCGCGGCCTCGCCCGTCCCGCCGCGCCATGAGGGCCCTGGCGGCGGACGTCGGCGGCACCAAGACCCTGCTCGCCGTGGTCGAGCCGGGCGCGGACGGGCGGCCCCGCGTGCTCGCCCGGCGGCGCTACGCCAGCGCCGAGTGGGAGGACCCGTACCGGCTGCTGGCCGATTTCACGGCCGCCGAGCCCGCCGCGCGCGGCGCGGTCGCCGCCTGCCTCGCCGTCGCAGGCCCCGTGGAGGCCGCCGGCACGGAGCAGCGCGCGCGGGTCACGAACCTGCCCTGGCGGCTGGAGAGCGGCGCGGCGGCCCGGGCCTTGGGCGTGGCGCGCGTGCGGCTCGTCAACGACTTCGAGGCGGTGGTGCACGGGCTCGATGCGCTCGCGCCCGGGGGGCTGGAGACACTCCAGGCCGGGGAGCCCCGGCCCGGGGCGCCGCGCGCGGTGATCGGCGCGGGCACCGGCCTCGGCATGGCGGCGGCCGTGCCCGACGGGGAGGGCTGGCGCGTGCTGGCCTCCGAGGGCGGGCACGGCGACTTCGCCCCGGCGGACGCCGAGCAGGCAGCGCTCGCCGAGTGGCTGCGCCCGCGCCTCGGGCGCGTCACCACCGAGCACGTGCTCTCGGGCCCGGGGCTCGCGCGCATCCTCGACTTCCTCAGCGCGCGCGACGGGACGCCGCCCGGTCCCGCGCTCGCGGCCGCCCTCGCCGCCGGCGACCGCGCCGCAGCCATCGGCCGGGCGGCGCTCGACGGCGAGGACCCCCTCGCGGTGCGCGCGGTGGAGCTCTTCGTGCGCATCTACGGCGCCCGCGCCGGCGACCTCGCCCTGCTCCTGCTCGCACGCGGGGGCGTCTACGTCGCCGGCGGCATCGCGCCGCGGCTCGCGCCCTTCTTCCGCGCCGGAGCCTTCCTCGAGGCCTTCCGCGCCAAGCCGCCCATGGAGGCGCTGCTCGCCGCGATCCCCGTCCACCTGGTGCTCGATCCGGAGGTGGGGCTGCTCGGCGCCGCACGGCTCGCGCTGGCGCTCGCGGCCGGCGGCTGAGCGCCAATTTCCCCACCGCGGGCCCGTGGACTGCGCCCGCGCCCTGGGCTAACGTGGAGCGCATGAGCGAAGCCGACCCCTACCGCATTCTCGTCGAGCCCATGGCCTTCTTCGTGCCGGAGCAGTCGGACCCGGCCGCCGGGCGCTACGTCTTCGGCTACACCATCACCATCCGCAACGTCGGCCGGGTGCCGGCGCGCCTGATCTCGCGCCACTGGATCGTGACCGACGCCAACGGCCGGGTTCAGGAGGTGCAGGGCGAGGGCGTGGTGGGCGAGCAGCCGCACCTCGCCCCCGGCGAGAGCTTCCAGTACACCAGCGGCGCCGTCCTCGAGACGCCCGTGGGCAGCATGCGCGGGCGCTACCACATGCTGGCCGACGACGGCGTGCGCTTCGAGGCCGAGATCCCCACCTTCACCCTCTCGGTGCCCAACGCCCTGCACTGACCGGCGCCCAGATGGCGGTCTACGCGGTGGGCGACGTGCAGGGCGAGCTCGACGCCCTGCGGCGGCTCCTCGAACGGCTCGGCTTCGACCCCGCCCGCGACCGGCTGTGGCTCACGGGCGACCTCGTCAACCGCGGGCCCGACAGCCTCGGCACCCTGCGGGCGGTGCGCGAGCTCGGCGAGGCCGCGGTCACCGTGCTCGGCAACCACGACCTGCACCTGCTCGCGGTGGCCGCGGGTGTCGCGCCCGCGCGCGCGGGGGACACCTTCGCCGACGTGCTCGCCGCTCCGGACGCGGCCGAGCTCCTCGAGTGGCTGCGCGCGCGAGCGCTGCTCCACCGCGACGAGGCCCTCGGCTGGACGCTGGTGCACGCGGGCCTGCCGCCGCAGTGGGACGCGGCGGAGGCGGCAGCGCGCGCCCGCGAGGTCGAGGCCGTCCTGCGCGGCCCGCGCTGGCGCGAGCTCCTCGCCGGCATGTACGGCGACGGGCCGGCACGGTGGGATCCGGGCCTCACGGGCACCGAGCGGCTGCGCTTCATCGTCAACTGCCTCACGCGGCTGCGCTACTGCGCGCCGGACGGCACCCTCGGCCTGCGCCACAAGGGCCCGCCGGGCACGCAGCCGGCGCCCTACCTCCCATGGTACGAGGTGCCGGGGCGGCGCAGCGCCGGCGAGCGCATCGTCTTCGGCCACTGGTCGACGCTCGGCGGGCTCGCGGGCGGCACGGGCCGCGCGGACGCGGTGTGCCTCGACGGCGGCTGCGTGTGGGGCGGGCGCCTGCTGGCGCTGCGCCTCGACGCGCCGGCGGAGCCCGTCGGCGTCCCCTGCGAGGCGGCGCAGCGCCCCAGCGGCTGGTAGCATGGCTCGCGGGCGACGGCCCCGGCGCCGGCCGGCCCTGCTGCGCCCACGACCCGAAAGAGAACGACGACCCGGAGGAGGCCGAACGTGACCACCCAGCAGGCGTTCCCGCGCGCATCCCTGCCCTTCATCCTGGCACTCGCCGCGGCGCTGCTCGCGCCCCCCGCCGCCGCGGCGGGCCAGCGCGAGCTCGCCCTCGACGCGGGCGCCGACGGGCCCTTCCACCGGCGAGACTTCCGCAGCTACACGCTCGCGCTGCACCTGCCGCTGCGCGCGCTGGACAGCGCGGGGCGCGTGCGCGTGCTGCTCGGCGCGACGCTGGGCGGACTCGACGGCGACGGCGAGAGCAGCACGTTCGCCGCCGCCGGGCCGGGGCTCGACTACGCCCTCGGCCGCCGCCTGCGGCTGCGCTACGACCTGCAGGGGGCCTGGCTCGGCGACCACGTCCTCGCCGGGCGCGACCTCGGCGGCCCCTTCCAGTTCTTCCACCGCCTGACCCTCGTGGCCCCGGTGGGCCGGCGCGCCGTCGCCGCGGCCGGGCTGTGGCACATATCCAACGCCGGCATCTACGACGCCAACCCCGGGCTGAGCGGCTTCCTCCTCGAGCTCGGGGTGCGCTACTGACCGCGGCGACAGTGGCGGCTGGCAGCTTCCGGCACCCAGACCGAAGCGTGCCGGAGGCGGAGAGGGACCGTCGCCCGACCGCCGCACACCGCGGCCTGCGACCTGCGAGCTGGCACCCGCTAGCGGGCGCGCTCCAGCGTGACGAAGCTGTATGCGTAGGGGTTTTCGTCGTCGGGCGCATGGCGCTCGCGGGCGGTCTCGCGCCACTCGCCGGGGTCGAGGGACGGGAAGAAGGTGTCGCCCTCGGGCTCGGCCTCGACCTCCGTGAGCAGGATGCGGTCGGCGAGCGGCAGGAAGGCCGCGTAGAGCTCGGCGCCGCCGATGACCATGACCTCGTCGGCATCGGCGGCCGCCGCGAGCGCGGCCTCCGGCGAGGGCACGACCTCCGCCCCGGGGGCGCGGTAGCCGCGCCGGCGCGTGACGACGATGTTGCGCCGGCCCGGGAGCGGCCGGCCGATGGACTCCCAGGTGCGCCGGCCCATGACGACCGGGTGGCCCCAGGTGACCTCGCGGAAACGGCGCAGGTCGGCGGGCAGGCGCCACGGGAGCGCCCCGCCGCGGCCGATGACGCCGTTGCGCGCCACCGCCGCCACCACGGTCACGCGCGGGCGGGCACCCATCCGCTCACACCGCCACCGGCGCCTTGATGGGCGGGTGGGGGTCGTAGCCGACCAGCTCGAAGTCCTCGTAGCGGAAGGCGAAGAGATCCCGCACCTCGGGATTGAGCCGCATGCGCGGCAGCGGGCGCGGCGCGCGCGCGAGCTGGGTGCGCGCCTGCTCCAGGTGGTTGAGGTACAGGTGGGCGTCGCCCAAGGTGTGGATGAACTCGCCCGGCTCGAGGCCCGTCACCTGCGCCACCATCATGGTCAGCAGGGCGTAGGAGGCGATGTTGAAGGGAAGGCCGAGAAAGATGTCGGCGCTGCGCTGATAGAGCTGGCAGGAGAGCCTGCC
>WGBS01000019.1 GCA_015494165.1 Gammaproteobacteria bacterium
GCGCGCGCTCGGCCGGCAGCCACTTGCGCCGCTGCGAGACGTTGCCCTGCACCAGCGCCACCGCCACCGGCTCCCCGGCCGGGCGCGTCCACCCGACGCGGCCGGCGAGCGCGCCGGCGCCGAGCACGAGGGCGAGCCCCGCCGCGGCCGCGGCGGCGCGCCGGCGCGGCGCTCCGGCGGCCCAGGCGAGGAGCCCCGCGAGCCAGGCGGCGGCGAGCCCCACCCCGTGCTGGCCGAGCACGGGCGCGAGCCCCGCGAGCGGGGCGTCGGTCATGGCGTGCGCGAGCAGCAGCCAGGGAAAGCCCGTGAGCAGCCAGCCGCGCACCCACTCGAGCAGCGCCCAGGCCGCCGGCAGCCACAGCAGCGCGCGCACCGCCCCGGGCGGGGCGAGCCGCGCCGCGCCCCAGCCGAGGAGCCCCGGCAGCAGCGCGAGGCCGGCGACGAACACGAGGGTCAGGAAGCCCGCGAGCGGCGCCGGCGCGCCGCCGTAGTCGTGCAGGCTGACGTAGACCCAGGAGACGCCCACGCCGAAGGCGCCGAGGCCGAAGGCCCAGCCGAGGGCGAAGGCGCGTCGCGGCGCGAGCGGCGCGGCGAGCAGCCGGAACAGCGCCGCCGGCGCGAGCACCGCGAGCGGCCACCAGCCGAAGGGGGCGAAGGCGAGCGGGAAGGCGGCGCCCGCCAGCGCGGCCTGCGCCGCCGCGAGCCGCGGCGCCCGCGCCATGCTCAGGCGCCGTCGGCGGCGCCGGCGGCCTCGTGCGCGCTCACGCGGTCGACGCGCAGCAGGTGCACGCGGCGGTTGTCGGCGCGCAGCACGGTGAAGCGCAGCCCGTCGAGGGTGACGCTCTCGCCGCGCTTCGGCAGGTGGCCGAGGGCGTGCACCACCAGCCCGCCGATGGTGTCGAACTCCTCGTCGCTGAAGGCGGTGCCGAAATAGGCGTTGAAGTCCTCGATCGGCGTCAGCGCCTTGACCGTGTACTGGGTCTCGCTGCGCTTGCGGATCAGCCCGCCCTCGGTGACGTCGTGCTCGTCGTCGATCTCGCCCACGATCTGCTCGAGCACGTCCTCGATGGTCACCAGCCCGGCGACGCCGCCGTACTCGTCCACGACGATGGCCATGTGGTTGCGGCTGGCGCGGAACTCGCGCAGCAGCACGTTGAGGCGCTTGCTCTCCGGGATGAAGACCGCCGGGCGCAGGACGTCGCGCACGTCGAAGCCGGCGAAGCCCTCTCCGCAGTAGCGCAGCAGGTCCTTGGCGAGCACGATGCCGACCACGTCGTCGCGGTCCTCGCCGATCACGGGGAAGCGCGAGTGGCCAGAGGCGGTGATGGTGCGGAGCCACTCCTCGGGCGGGCGGTCGCGCTCGACCACCACCATGTGCGCGCGCGGCACCATGATGTCGCGCACCTGCATCTCCGAGACCTGCAGCACGCCCTCGATCATGGTGAGGGCGTCGGCGTCGATCAGGCCGCGGCCCTGCGCCTCGCGCAGCAGCTCCACGAGCTGCTCGCGGTCCTGCGGCTCGCGCAGCAGGAGCTGGCCGAGCCGCTCCAGCCAGGAGCGTTGCGCCCCGTTGCCGTCGCTACTTCGATCCTCGCTCATGGTCGCTCTCGCCCTCCTCTGCGTAGGGGTCGGGGAAGCCCAGGCGCGCCAGCACGCGGCGCTCCAGGCCCTCCATGACCCGGGCCTCCTCGTCGGTCCGGTGGTCGTAGCCGAGCAGGTGCAGCACGCCGTGCACCACCATGTGCGCCCAGTGCGCGCGCGGGTCCTTGCCCTGCGCGCGCGCCTCGCGCGCCACCACCGGC
Organism: Gammaproteobacteria bacterium; assembly: GCA_015494165.1. Classification (GTDB taxonomy): domain Bacteria; phylum Pseudomonadota; class Gammaproteobacteria; order S144-34; family S144-34; genus S144-34. The sequence continues at coordinate 1,803 of WGBS01000019.1, forward strand.
GCGCAGACGACGATGTCGCCGAGCGCGGCCTCGCCCGCGCCCGGCACGGCGTCCTCGTAGGGGAAGGACAGCACGTTGGTGGCACGGTCGCGCCCGCGCCAGGTGCGGTTGAGCGCGCGCCCCTCGGCCTCGCCCACCACGCGGATGGTGATTTCGCCGCGGGGCGGGCGCGGCGCGGCGGCGAGCGCCGCCTCGGCCCAGCGGCGCAGGCTCGCGGCGGCGGGCACGCCCCGCCGCGGTGCGGCGTACTGCACGCTCACCCGCGCGCTCACTCCGTGCCGGGCCCCGCGGCGCCCTCCGCGTCCGCCGCCCCGCCGGCGCGCGTGCGGCGCTCGTGGGCCTCGTAGGCGGTGACGATGCGCTGCACCAGCGGGTGGCGTACCACGTCGCGGGCGTTGAAGAAGGTGAAGCTGATCCCCTCGACGCCGCGCAGGACCTCGATCACGTGGCGCAGGCCGGACTCGCGCCCGCGCGGCAGGTCCACCTGCGTGACGTCGCCGGTGATGACCGCCGTCGAGCCGAAGCCGATGCGCGTGAGGAACATCTTCATCTGCTCGACGGTGGTGTTCTGCGCCTCGTCGAGGATGACGAAGGCGTCGTTGAGCGTGCGCCCGCGCATGTAGGCGAGCGGGGCGATCTCGATCACGTTGCGCTCGAGCAGGCGCGCGACGCGCTCGAAGCCGAGCATCTCGTAGAGGGCGTCGTAGAGGGGACGCAGGTAGGGGTCGACCTTCTGCGCCAGGTCGCCCGGCAGGAAGCCGAGGCGCTCGCCCGCCTCCACCGCCGGGCGCACCAGCACCAGCCGCTGCACGCGCTCGCGCTCGAGGGCCTCCACCGCACAGGCCACGGCAAGGTAGGTCTTGCCGGTGCCGGCGGGCCCGACGCCGAAGTTGACGTCGTGGGTGAGGATCGCGCGGAGATAACGCTGCTGGTTGGGCCCGCGCCCGCGCACGAGCCCGCGGCGCGTGCGGATGACCACCTCCTCGCCGGCGGCCTCGGCCTCCTCGGCGAGCAGGGCCTCCACCCCCGACTCCTGCAGGTAGAGGTGCACGCGCGCCGGCGTCAGCGCCTCGTGCGCCGCGGCCTCGTAGAGGCCCTCGAGCAGGCGGCCTGCGGCCTCCACCGAGCGGCCCTCGCCGATGACGCGGAAGCGGTTGCCGCGGTTGCTGATCTCGACCCCGAGGCGGCGCTCGAGCTGGCGCAGGTGCTCGTCGAACTGCCCGCAGAGGTTGGCCAGGCGGCGGTTGTCCGCCGGCTCCAGCACCAGGTCCACCGAGCGCGGCGCCGCGCCCTTGGCGTGGGTGGCATCCATCAGGCCACGCCGGCCTCCGCCCCCGCCCGCACCGCGCCCGCGGCCTCCTCGCCAGGCGCGGGACCTAGCAGCTCGCCGCGCAGCGAGTGCGGCTGCGCCTCCGTGATGCGCACCTCGACGAAGCGGCCCACCAGCGCCGGATCGCCCGCGAAGTTGACCACGCGGTTGTTCGGCGTGCGCCCGGCGAGCTCGCGCGGGTCGCGCCGCGAGGGCCCCTCGACCAGCACCGTCTGCACCGTGCCCACCATGCGGCGGCTGATGCGCTGGCCCTGCTCCTCGAGCAGCCGCTGCAGGCGGTGCAGGCGCGCCTTCTTCACCGCCGGGGGCACGGGATCGGCCAGCTCCGCGGCGGGCGTGCCCGGGCGCGGGCTGTAGACGAAGCTGAAGGAGTAGTCGAAGCCGATCTCCTCGACGAGCGCCAGCGTCGCCTCGAAGTCCTCCTCGGTCTCGCCCGGGAAGCCGACGATGAAGTCCGAGGAGATGGTGATGTCGGGCCGCGCGCGCCTGAGCCGCCGCACGATCTCGCGGTAGTCGTCTGCCGTGTGCCCGCGCTTCATGGCGGCGAGGATGCGGTCGGAGCCGCTCTGCACGGGCAGGTGCAGGTGCGGGACGAGCTCCGGCACCTCGGCGTGGGCCTCGATCAGGCCCTCGGTGATCTCCAGCGGGTGCGAGGTCGTGTAGCGCACCCGCCCGATGCCGTCCACCGCCGCCACGTAGGCGATGAGGGTGGCGAGATCCACCGTCTCGCCGTCGGCGGTCGCGCCGCGGTAGGCGTTGACGTTCTGGCCGAGGAGCGTGACCTCGCGCACCCCGCGCGCGGCGAGCGCGGCCACCTCCGCGAGCACGTCCTCGAAGGGACGGCTCACCTCCTCGCCGCGCGTGTAGGGCACCACGCAGAAGCTGCAGTACTTGCTGCAGCCCTCCATCACGGAGACGAAGGCCGTCGGCCCGCCCGGGCGCGGCTCCGGCAGGTGGTCGAACTTCTCGGTCTCGGGGAAGGAGACGTCCACCACCGGCCGGCGCTCGGCCTCGAGGCGGCGCAGCATGGCCGGCAGGCGGTGCAGGGTCTGGGGGCCGAAGACGAGGTCCACGTAGGGCGCGCGCGCGAGGATGGCCTCGCCCTCCTGGCTCGCCACGCAGCCGCCGACGCCGATCACCACCTCCGGGCGCGCGGCCTTGAGCGCCTTCCAGCGCCCGATCTCCGAGAAGACCTTCTCCTGCGCCTTCTCGCGCACCGAGCAGGTGTTGAGCAGCAGGACGTCGGCCTCCTCCGGCCGGTCCGTGAGCTCCATGCCGCGCGCGGCCGCCAGCACGTCCGCCATGCGGGCGGAGTCGTACTCGTTCATCTGGCAGCCGAAGGTGCGGATGTAGAGCTTGCGCCCCATTCGCGTCCGGGCCCGGTCCGGCGCCGGGCATGCCCTGAAGCTACTACAGGGGCCGGGCGCCTTCCAGCCCGCCGGTCAGAAGGGAATGTCGTCGTCGAGGTCGTCGGCGGGACCCGCCGCCGTGCCGGCCTTGGCCGCGGGCGCCGCCGCGGGGGCCGGCTCGCCGGCCGCGGCCGCGGCGCTCGCGCGGCTGTCGAGCATCTGCATGTCGTTGGCCACGATCTCGGTCGTGTAGCGGTCCTGCCCGTCCTGGCCCTGCCACTTGCGCGTCTGCAGGCGCCCCTCCACGTAGACCTTGGAGCCCTTGCGCAGGTACTCGGCGGCGATCTCGGCCAGCCGCCCGAAGAAGACCACGCGGTGCCACTCGGTGCGCTCTTGGCGCTCGCCGGTCTGGCGGTCCTGCCAGCTCTCGGTCGTGGCGATGCGCACGTTCGTGATCGCGCGCCCCTCGGGGGTGTAGCGCGTCTCGGGGTCGGCCCCGAGGTTGCCGATCAGGATGACCTTGTTGACGCCGCGTGCCATGGTCGCCTACCTCCTGCTGTCCCTGGAAACGGATGTTTGGCATCCGTGCCCGGACAATGCTAAAGCAACCCCGTAAAATTGCAATTTCGCGCGGCGAACCGCAACGCAAAGCCTTGAACTGACTCAGTTTTCCTGGGCGGCCGCGGCGGCGAGGGCCTCGCGGTCGAGCGCGGCCGGGTCGACCTTGAGATAGGCCACGCCCTCCTCCGGCACCACCACCGCCTCGGCCACGCCGCGCACGGCGGTCAGGCGCATGGACAGCCGCCGCGCGGCCTCGGGGCCGTCCACGCGCACGCGCACCACCTCGCTCGAGAGGTAGCGCGGGGCGCGCATGGACCAGGCGACGAGGAACCACAGCGCCGCCACCGCCGCCCCGGCGAGGAAGACGCCCTCGGCGCCCCAGTGCCGGAAGGCGAGCCCGCCGAGCGCGCCGCCCACGAAGGCGCCGAAGAACTGGCTGCTCGAGAAGGCGCCCATGGCCGAGCCCTTGGCATGCGGCGGCGCCATGCGCGAGACGAGCGAGGGGAGCGTCGCCTCGAGCACGTTGAAGGCGGCGAAGTAGACGACGAGCATGAGGCCCACCCCCAGCAACCCGCCGTGGTACTCGGCGAGCCCCACGAGGGCGAGGGCGAGCACCGCGACGCTCCCCGTGAAGACCTGGCGCATGCGCCGCCCGCGCTCGGCGAGGATCACGAAGGGGACCATGAGGGCCACCGAGACCGCCAGCACCACCGCATAGAGCAGGGCATGGCGGGCGGTGGGGATGCCGAGACCGTCGCGCAGCACCACGGGCAGGGCCACGAACAGCGCCGTCTGGATCGCGTGCAGGCAGAGCACGCCCACGTCGAGGCGCAGGAGCTGGCCGTCGCGCAGCACCGCGCCGAGCTGGGCCGGCACCGGCTCGGCGTCGCGGTGCACCGTCGAGCGCACGGGCTGCGGCACCACCCAGAGCAGCACGGCGGCGCCCGCGAGGGCGAGCACCGCCGTGAGCCAGAAGATGCCGCGCACGCCGATCCAGGCGTCGAGCACGGGCCCGCCGACGAGGGCCGCCATGAAGGCCGCGCCGATGGACACGCCGATGATCGCCATCGCCTTGGTGCGGTGCTCCTCGCGCGTGAGGTCGGCGGCGAGCGCCATCACCGCGGCGGCGATGGCGCCCGCGCCCTGGAGCGCGCGGCCGGCGATCACGCCCGCCATGGTGTCGGCGAGCGCCGCCACCACGCTGCCCGCGGCGAACACGAGCAGCCCGCCGAGGATCACGGGCTTGCGCCCGATGCGGTCCGAGAGCAGGCCGAAGGGGATCTGGAGCGCCGCCTGCGTGAGCCCGTAGGCGCCGATGGCGATGCCCACGAGCTCCGGGCGGTAGCCCTCGAGCCCGCGCGCGTAGAGGGCGAAGACCGGCAGGATCAGGAACAGCCCCAGCATGCGCAGGGCGTAGATGGCCCCGAGGCCGAGGGCGGCGCGCCGCTCGACCGGGCTCATCGCGCTCGTGCGCGTGCGTGCCCGCATCCGTCCTTTCCTTTGCCGTGCGTCAGAAAAGGGCGGTATATTAAACCGTTGGCCCGCGCCCGAGGAAGCCATGCAGCACATCCGCATACGCGGGGCGCGCACCCACACCCTGCGCGACGTCGACCTGGACCTCCCCCGGGACCGGCTCATCGTCGTCACCGGCCCCTCGGGCTCCGGGAAGAGCTCGCTCGCCTTCGACACCCTCTACGCCGAGGGCCAGCGCCGCTACGTCGAGTCGCTCTCGACCTACGC
>WGBS01000020.1 GCA_015494165.1 Gammaproteobacteria bacterium
CTGGAGGCGGTGGAGCGGGCCGCGCGCGCGGCCCGCTCCACCGCCTCCAGTGCGGGCCCCATGAGGAGCCCAGCCTGCAGGTGGTAGACGCGCAGCTCACACGCCACGGGCAGATGGAGGGCCGGGCGCCGCTCGAAGGCGGTCCACGCCATGAAGGGCACGGCGCCGTAGCGCGGCGCCCAGACGATCCACACGGTGTCGTCGAGCTCGCACTCGACGCCGCGCAGGCCCGGGAGGTCGAGCCGCAGCGGCCGGCCGCGTCGTCGCAGGGCGAGGCGCACGGCGTTCCAGCAGGCGGCCGGCACGCATTTGGGGTAGACGCGCAGCGGCCGGTAGGCGTCGAGGTCGCGCACCGTCGGCACGGCGGTGCCGCCCCCGCGTGCGCTAGCTGGCGGCGGGCGCCGCCTCCGGCTCCGAGCCCTCGTCCGGCGCCCCTTCCGTGAAGACGCGGCTGGCGAGGATGTCCTCGGGCTCGATGGTGATGAGATCCTCGCGCGTGAGCTTGCGGCCGCGCGCGGCGAACAGGCGGTTGGCCTGACGCAGGCGCGCCCGGTCGAGGGCGTTGCGCACCGAGCGCGCGTTGGCGAAATGCGGCATGCGCATGCGCCGCCGGATGTATTCGCGGAAGACCTCCTCGGCCTCCGGGCTGAAGCGGTAGTTCATCTGCGCGAGCATGAGCTTCGCGATGGCGAGCAGCTCATCCTCGGTGTAGTCCGGGAAGTCGATGTGATGGGCGATGCGCGAGCGCATGCCGGGGTTGCTCTGGAAGAAGCGCTCCATCTTGGACTTGTAGCCCGCGAGGATCACCACCAGGTCGTCGCGCTGGTTCTCCATTACCTGGAGCAGGATCTCGATCGCTTCCTGGCCGTAGTCGCGCTCGTTCTCAGGCCGGTAGAGATAGTAGGCCTCGTCGATGAAGAGCACCCCGCCCATGGCCTTCTTCAGGACCTCCTTGGTCTTGGGCGCGGTGTGGCCGATGTACTGCCCGACGAGGTCGTCGCGCGTGACCGCCACCAGGTGGCCCTGACGGACATAGCCCAGGCGGTGGAGGATGTCGGCCATGCGCATGGCGACCGTCGTCTTCCCGGTGCCCGGATTTCCCGTGAAGCACATGTGCAGGGTGGGGGTCTCGGAGGTGAGCTCCAGGCGCCGGCGCAGGCGGTCGACCAGGAGGAGGGCGGCGATCTCGCGGATGCGCGTCTTGACGGGCGCCAGGCCGACCAGCTCGCGGTCGAGCTGGTCGAGCACCTCCTGCACGTTCGACTCGCGAAGCTCCGCGTCCAGGTCGATCGCCTCGTTCTGAACGGTGGTCTGCTGCTCGGGCATGGTCTCTCCCACGGGACTTGCCTGCGTTCGGGAGGCGACGCCCGCGACGGCGGACGTCGCCTAATGGATGCAAAAAAAGGAGGGTGGGGCCCGCTCCGCGGGCCCCACCCGACGCGCGTCAGCCGTAGCGCTCGTTCTCCGGCTTCTCCGTGGCGTAGGGCCGCACCGTGTAGACGATGTGGCGGTCGTTGGTCTCGGTGCGCACCAGACCGAAGCCCGGCTCCTCCTTGGGGCGGTTGACGATGAAGGACATGCGCGGCGTCTCCCAGCCGCGCGTGGAGTCGTAGGCCGTCACCCGGATGTAGTGGTTGGGGTAGGCCTTGCGGCACTCGTTGATCTCGTAGAGGATGCCCGCCGGGTCCTTCAGGTCGAACATGGGCAGGCCCCACATCTCCCAGTAGGTGTTGCGCGGGTGGGGGTCGTCCGTGAACTCGACGTTCACCGCCCACCCCTGCTGCAGGGCGTACTTGATCTGGGCCGTGATCTGCTCGTCGGTGAGATCGGGCAGGAAGGAGAACTGCCCCTGGGTGAGCTTGTTGCCGTAGTTGGTCATCATGGCTGCGTTCCTCCTCAGGCGACCGGCGTCTCGGTGGGGACGAAGTCCGGCGTGTCGGTGGACTCGTAGTTGAAGGTGATGTCCTTCCACACGTCGAGGGCGGCGCGCAGCGGCTGGCACCACTTGGCGGCCTTCTCGAGGATCTCCGGCCCCTCGTTCAGGTAGTCGCGCCCCTCGTTGCGCGCCTGGATCATGGCCTCGAGCGCCACGCGGTTGGCGACCGCGCCGGCCTGGATGCCCATGGGGTGGCCGATGGTGCCGCCACCGAACTGCAGCACGACGTCCTCGCCCAGGTAGTGCAGGAGCTGGTGCATCTGCCCGGCGTGGATGCCGCCCGAGGCGACGGGCATCACCTTGCGCAGGCTCGCCCACGGCTGCTCGAAGAAGATGCCGCGCGGCAGGTCCACCTCGTTGTGGGGCTCGCGCAGCACGTTGTAGAAGCCCTGCACCGTGAGCGGATCGCCCTCGAGCTTGCCGACGACGGTGCCGGCGTGGATGTGGTCCACACCCGCCATGCGCATCCACTTGGCGATCACGCGGAAGGAGATGCCGTGGTTCTTCTGGCGCGTGTAGGTGCCGTGGCCGGCGCGGTGCAGGTGGAGGATCATGTTGTTCTTGCGCGCCCACTTGGACATGGAGTGGATGGCGGTGTAGCCCACCACGAGGTCGATCATGACGATGACCGAGCCCAGCTCCTTGGCGAACTCGGCGCGCTCGTACATGTCCTCCATGGTCGCGGCCGTGACGTTCAGGTAGTGGCCCTTGACCTCGCCGGTGGCGGCGGACGCGCGGTTGACGGCCTCCATGCAGTAGAGGAAGCGGTCTCGCCAGTGCATGAAGGGCTGGCTGTTGATGTTCTCGTCGTCCTTGGTGAAGTCGAGGCCTCCCTTGAGCGCCTCGTAGACGACGCGCCCGTAGTTGCGCCCCGACAGCCCGAGCTTGGGCTTGACCGTGGCACCGAGCAGCGGGCGGCCGAACTTGTCGAGGCGCTCGCGCTCGACCACGATGCCGGTCGGCGGCCCGTCGAAGGTCTTGAGGTAGGCGACCGGGATGCGCATGTCCTCGAGGCGCAGCGCCTTGACAGCCTTGAAGCCGAAGACGTTGCCGATGATCGAGGCCGTCAGGTTGACGATGGAGCCGGGCTCGAACAGGTCGAGATCGTATGCGATATAGGCGAAGTACTCGCCCGGGCGGTTGGGCACCGGGTCCACGCGGTAGGCCTTGGCGCGGTAGAGCTCGCAGGCCGTCAGGCGGTCGGTCCACACCACGGTCCAGGTGGCGGTGGAGGACTCGCCCGCGACGGCGGCAGCCGCCTCCTCGGGGTCGACGCCTTCCTGCGGCGTCACGCGAAAGAGCGCGATGACGTCGGTGTCCTTGGGCTCGTAGTCGGGCTCCCAGTAGCCCATCTTCTTGTAAGGGATAACGCCCGCCTTGTAGCGCTCCTTCGGATCGGTGATCGTCTCTGCCATCTCTAGGGACCTCCCCGTTGCGTATAGGCACAGGCATCGAAGGGTTTGGTGCGCACGCGGCCTGGCGCATGCGGCACGCATGCAGCATGATTGGCTGCAGCGATAAAGCGAAATCGAAAGTTTCGAAGGTTGGCATAGAAGATCGTCGGGGAGGGACCGTGCCGGAGCGCGTAAGCACGCCCGCGCGTCTCATGCGGCGCGCGACCTTCCGCCAGCTGGAGATCTTTGAGGCGGTGGCGCGGCTCGGCAGCTTCAGCCGTGCCGCCGAGGCGCTGTTCCTCACGCAGCCCACCGTGTCCATGCAGGTGCGCAAGCTGAGCGAGGTGATCGGGATGCCGCTGTTCGAGCAGGTGGGCAAGCGCGTCTTCCTGACCGAGGCCGGGCGCGAGCTCTACGCGACCTGCCGCGAGCTGTTCCGCACCGTCGACGCCTTCGAGATGACGCTCGCCAACCTGAGGGGGCTGCGGCAGGGAGCGCTCCACATCGCCGGGGTCACGACCGCCGAATATTTCCTGCCGCGCATCCTCGGAGACTTCTGCCAGCGCTACCCGGGCATCGAGCTCTCCCTGGAGCTCACCAACCGCGAGCACGCGCTCGAGCGGCTGCGCGCCAACCTCGACGACATCTACATCTTCGGGCAGCCGCCGGACGACACCGAGGTCGAGGCCGTTCCTTTCCTCGAGAACCCGCTGGTCGTCGTCGCCGCCGCGGGCCACGAGCTCGCCGGGAAGCGGCGCATCCCGGTCGAGCGCATCGCGCGCGAGCCCTTCCTGCTGCGCGAGCCGGGGTCGGGGACGCGGCTCGCGGCCGAGCGCTTCTTCGCCGAGCGGCGGCTGGCGCCGCGCGTGCGCATGGAGCTCGGCAGCAACGAGGCGATCAAGCAGGCGGTGGCGGGCGGTCTCGGCCTGTCGGTGCTCTCGGCACACACGCTACGGCCGGGCGAGCCGGACCTGGTGGCCCTGGACGTGATCGGCTTCCCGCTGCGGCGCCACTGGTACCTCGTGTATCCCCACGGCAAGCAGCTTTCCATCGTCGCCCGCACCTTCGTCGAGTTCGCGCTGCGGGACGTCGAGAGCCGCCAGGGAGATAAGTGAGAGCTTATCGAGATAATCACAGATATTTAGTGGAACTTATCTATAGGTTCCATTACGCTAGCGCCAGTCCGTGAATGGGCGCCCCCCACGGGGGCCGGCATTTCCGGCGAGACGCGCGCCCTCGGGGCGCGACCGTTGTTCCCTGACGGAGAGGACAGAGATGGGTACGCAGAAATTCCAGGCTGGCGTCAAGGAGTACCGCGAGCGGTACTGGGACCCCAACTACACCCCGAAGGACAGCGACATCCTGGCGTGCTTCAAGATCGTGCCGCAGCCGGGCGTCCCCCGCGAGGAGGCGGCGGCAGCCGTGTGCGCCGAGTCCTCGACCGCGACCTGGACCACCGTGTGGACCGACCTCCTCACGGACATGGACTACTACCAGGGCCGCGCCTACGCCATCGAGGACGTGCCGGGCGACGACGAGGCCTTCTACGCCTTCATCGCCTACCCGATGGGGCTGTTCGAGGAGGGCTCGGTCGTCAACGTCTTCACCTCGCTGGTGGGCAACGTCTTCGGCTTCAAGGCCGTGCGCGCCCTGCGCCTCGAGGACGTGCGTTTCCCGCTGTGGTTCGTCGCCACCTGCGACGGCCCGCCGCACGGCATCCAGGTCGAGCGTGACAAGCTCGACAAGTACGGCCGGCCGCTCCTCGGCTGCACCATCAAGCCCAAGCTGGGGCTCTCGGCCAAGAACTACGGGCGCGCCATCTACGAGTGCCTGCGCGGCGGCCTGGACTTCACCAAGGACGACGAGAACGTCAACTCCCAGCCCTTCATGCGCTGGCGTGACCGCTTCCTCTTCGCCATGGAGGCCATCACCAAGGCCGAGGCCGAGACCGGCGAGCGCAAGGGCCACTACCTGAACGTCACCGCGCCCAACGTCGAGGAGATGTACAAGCGCGCCGAGTTCGCCAAGGAGATCGGGGCGCCCATCATCATGAGCGACTACCTGACGCTGGGCTGGGCGGCGCAGGCGAGCCTTTCGCGCTGGTGCCGCGACAACGGCATGCTGCTGCACGTCCACCGCGCCATGCATGCGGTGATCGACCGCAACCCGCGCCACGGCATCAACTTCCGCGTGCTGGCCAAGATGCTGCGCCTGCTCGGCGGCGACCACCTGCACTCGGGCACGGTGGTTGGCAAGCTCGAGGGCGACCGCGAGGCCACGCTCGGCTGGATCTCCCTCATGCGCGAGCGCTACGTCAAGGAGGACCGCGGCCGCGGCATCTTCTTCGACCAGGACTGGGGCCAGATGCCGGGCGTCTTCCCGGTCGCCTCGGGCGGCATCCACGTCTGGCACATGCCGGCGCTGGTGAGCATCTTCGGCGACGACGCCGTGCTGCAGTTCGGCGGCGGCACCATCGGCCACCCGTGGGGCAACGCCGCGGGCGCCACCGCCAACCGCGTGGCGCTGGAGGCCTGCGTCAAGGCGCGCAACGAGGGCCGCGACATCATCAAGGAGGGCAAGGAGATCCTCACCGAGGCGGCCAAGAGCTGCCCGGAGCTGAAGATGGCCATGGAGACCTGGAAGGAGATCAAGTTCGAGTTCGAGACCGTGGACAAGCTCGACGTGGCGCACCGCTGAGCCACGCCCGACCCACGGCACGAACCGACCGAGGAGCACAGACATGAGCGAGATGAACGACTATCCCTCGCGGATCAAGGATCCCGCGAGCCGCCGGCTCGGGACCTTCTCCTACCTGCCGGAGTTCACGGAGGAGGACATCCGCAAGCAGATCCAGTATGTGATCGACCAGGGCTGGGACTGCGCGATCGAGCACTGCGAGCCCGAGTTCGCGCGCCTGCACTACTGGTACATGTGGAAGCTGCCGATGTTCGGCGAGACCGACGTCGACCGCATCATGGACGAGATCGAGGCGTGCAAGAAGGCCAACCCGGGCCATCACGTGCGCCTCGTGGGCTACAACAAGTACAAGCAGACCCAGGGCGTGAGCTTCGTGGTGCACCGCGGCGAGATTCCCACGGAGTCCACCACCGAGACCTGGATGCACCTCAAGCTCAAGGCCCCGGACTGGGTCCTGCGCTGAGCCCCCGCGGGGCCCCGCTTCGGCGGGGCCCTTTCCCCGGGCGGCCGCGGCCCCCCGGGGAAAGGGCCCCGGCCCCTCCCTGCCTCCATCCACCCACGCACCGACGGACCGATCGACGATGACCGCCGCCATCGACGCCGAGCAGTACCTGATCCGCGAGGAGCCCTACTACCGCCCCGTCGCCGACGAGGTCGAGCTGTTCGAGGCCGCCTACTCGGTGCGCATGCCCATGATGCTCAAGGGCCCCACGGGATGCGGCAAGTCGCGCTTCGTCGAGTACATGGCCTGGAAGCTCGGGCGGCCGCTGATCACGGTGGCCTGCAACGAGGACGTCACCGCCTCCGACCTCGTGGGCCGCTTCCTGCTCGACGCCCAGGGCACGCGTTGGCAGGACGGGCCGCTGACGGTGGCGGCGCGCATCGGCGCGATCTGCTACCTGGACGAGATCGTCGAGGCCCGGCAGGACACCATGGTGGTGATCCACCCGCTCACCGATCACCGCCGCCTGCTGCCGCTCGACAAGAAGGGCGAGGTGGTGGAGGCGCACCCCGACTTCCAGCTCGTGATCTCCTACAACCCGGGCTACCAGAGCCTGATGAAGGACCTCAAGCAGTCGACCAAGCAGCGCTTCGGCGCCCTCGACTTCGACTATCCGGAGGCCAACATCGAGGCCGAGATCGTCGCGAAGGAGTCGGGCGTGGATCCCGCCATCGCGGCGAAGCTGGTGCAGGTGGCGGAGCGCTCGCGCAACCTCAAGGGCCACGGCCTCGACGAGGGCATCTCCACGCGCCTGCTGGTCTACGCCGGCCAGCTCATCGCCAGGGGCATCGAGCCGGTGGCCGCCTGCCGGCTGGCGCTCGTGCGCCCGCTCACCGACGACCCCGACATGCGCGACACGCTGGACGCCGCCGTCCAGACCTTCTTCGCCTGAGCCCGGGCGCGCGCGGCGCGCCGCACCGTGCCATGAGCGTCAGCGTCGAGGAGTTCCGCGAGCAGCTCGAGTCGTGCGCCCCCGAGCTGCGCGACACGCTCGACGGCATCGTCCACGAGGCGAGCCGCCTCATGTCCTCGCAGGGGCTCGCCGACTATCTCGCGGGCGCGCGCGGCTTTTGCGAGCTCGGGCGCGGCAAGGACCTCGTCGTCACCTACCTCGAGGAGATGCCCGCGGTGGTGCGCGAGTGCGGCGAGGACGTCATCCGCGACTGCGTCAGCGCCGCGATGAAGCTCTCCTCCATGACGTCGGGGGCGATGCTGGCGCTGCTGTTCGCGAGCCTGCCGACGGCGGCGCGGCGCCTGGGCGATCCCGAGCTGCTGCGCGCCTACCTCGCGCTCGTGCACCGCCTCGCCTCGAAGGCGCCGCGCGGCGTGCGCCCCATGCTCGAGCACGTCGACGAGCTGCTCTCCAAGGTCACGCTCACGGGCCTGCGCCAGTGGGTGGACTTCGGCGCCGAGGCCTACCGCAGCGACCTCGCCGGACAGGCGCGCTACTTCGCCCTCGAGACCGAGGACAGCCGCGCCATGTTGCGCAAGGTGCGGCGCGGCACGCTCTTCGTCGACGTCCAGCGCAAGCTCAACTTCTACCTGCGCGCGCTGTGGGGGCGCGACTTCTTCGTGCGTCCCACCATCGCCGACTACGAGGGCTTCCGGCCCTACATCGAGCACGGCGTGCTGCACGTGCCGGACGCGGTGGACGCCGCCGGTGCGGTCGGCGGGCTCGATCTCTACCGCGCCATGGTCGCGCACATGGCCGCCCACCTCGTCTACACGCCGCGCCCGCAGGAGGGGGCGCCGCTCGCGCCGGCGCAGCGCTGGTTCGTGGGCCTGGTCGAGGACGCGCGCATCGAGCACTGCGCCGCCGCGCGCTTCCCGGGCCTGCGCACCCTGTGGCGCACGCTGCTCGACCTCGAGCGCCCCGGACCGGTGGAGCACGAGAGCCTGCCCCTCCTCGAGCGCGTGGCGCTGGCCCTGCTGGATCCGGAGATCGAGGCGGGCGATGCCGAGCTCGACGCCCTGGTGCGCCGCTTCCACGAGGAGATCGGCGCGCACGAGGACGAGCCGGAGTACGCCTGGCACCTGGGGCTGGAGCTCCACAACGTCTTCGCGCGCCGTCGCGCGCTGCCGAGCCTGCGCATCCTCGAGAAGCTGCGCGTGCCCTACCGCGACGACAACCGCTTCATCTGGGAGCGCGAGGCCGAGTGGTGGGCCCAGCAGGTGGCCTACGTCCCCGAGAGCCAGCGCCAGGTGCGCAAGTACGTCTCGGCCGTGGACATGGCCTTCGAGCTCGACGTCGAGAACGCGGGCGACGACGCCCAGGAGGTGTGGATCTGCCGCGACGAGTTCTTCGACGACGACGGCGTCAGCTTCAACGAGAAGTTCGGCAAGGAGCCGGTCTCGGAGCCCTTCCACTACCACGAGTGGGACTACCGCGTGCAGCTCTACCGGCCGGACTGGGTCACGGTCTACGAGCGCCGCCAGCACCGCGGCGACCCGGAGACCATCGACGCCATCCTCGTCGAGCACAAGCCGGTGAGCTTCCGCATCCGGCAGATCATCGACCGCCTGCGCCCGCAGGGGCTCATCCGCGAACGCAAGCTCGAGGACGGCGACGAGATCGACATCAACGCCGCCGTCGACGCCATGGTGGAGCTGCGCGCCGGGCGCTCGCCCGACCCGCGCATCACCTACCGCAACGTCATCCGCCGCCGCGACCTCGCCGTCGTCATCCTGCTCGACCTGTCGGAGTCGACCAAGGACGAGATCGAGGGCGGCGGCGGCAAGACCGTGCTCGACCTCACGCGCGAGGCCTGCGCCCTGGTGGCCACGGCCATCGAGGGCATCGGCGACGCCTACGCCATCCACGGCTTCGCCTCGGACGGCCGCCACGACGTGCACTATTATCGTTTCAAGGACTTCGAGCAGCGTCTGGACGACGAGGTGAAGTCGCGGCTGGCGGGCATGGCAGGCGGGCTCTCGACGCGCATGGGGGCGGCGCTGCGCCATGCGGCCATGGCGCATCTGGCACGCCGCTCCGAGAAGCACCGCCTGGTGCTGCTCGTCACGGACGGCGAGCCCGCCGACATCGACGAGCGCGATCCGCAGTACCTGCGCGTCGACACGAAGAAGGCCGTGGAGGAGCTGCACACCATGGGCGTCATCACCTATTGCCTCACCCTCGACCCCAATGCCGACCAGTACGTGCAGCGCATCTTCGGGCCCAGCCACTACACCATCATCGACCACGTGCAGCGGCTGCCCGAGCGCCTGCCCCTGCTGTTCGCGAGCCTGACGAGGTAGGGGGGCGGCGGTGGCGGGCTCGCGGCTGGAAGGGATCCCCGCGCTCGCCCGCCGCCGCGAGCAGGTGCCGGCGGCCTGCTACAACCTGTGGCGGCGCGCGCGCCGACGCCTGCCATTGCCCCAGCGCCTGCCCCTGCCCGGGCTGCACCACATGGTGCTGGAGCTCGAGACCGATGCCTGGATCTGCCTCGAGCGCCGCGCCGCCGAAGTCCCGGTGATCGCCTGGCTGGAGTTCGACGAGGCCGCGCGCGCCGGCATCCACGAGCCCGTCCCCTGCCAGGTCCACTACTACCACTTCGCCGCCAGCAAGCTGCGCGCGCGGGTGCTCGAGCTGATGGTGCGCGAGCTCGGGGCGGTGCTCGCGGGTCACCGGTGACGGTCGGCTGCAGGCAGACAGCAGCACGCAGTCAGCAGTGGGCGGTGGCGGTGGGCATCGGCCGCCGACCGAAGACGCTTATGAGTGCGCCGGAGAAAATCAGGTGCGGCTTATGGTAGGCTGGGGGCATGGGCCTCAGCCTCACCCTGCGCCAGCTCCAGGTCTTCGAGGCCGTCGCCCGGCACGCGAGCTTCACGCGTGCCGCGGAGGCGCTCTACCTGACGCAGCCGGCCGTCTCCATGCAGGTGCGCCAGCTCGAGCAGCAGGTGGGCCTGCCGCTGTTCGAGCACGTGGGCCGGCGCGTGCACCTGACCGAGGCCGGGCAGGAGGTGCTGCGGCTCGCCCGCAGCGTGCTGCAGCAGCTCGCCGAGACCGAGGCCGCCCTCGAGGCCATGAAGGGCGTGCGCCGCGGGCGCCTGACGGTCGCGGTGGCGAGCACCGCCAACTATTTCGCCCCGCGCCTGCTGGGCAGCTTCACCGCCCGCCACGAAGGCATCACGGTCAGCCTGGACGTCACCAACCGCGAGGGCCTGCTGCGCCACCTGCACGACAACGACGTGGACATGGTGATCATGGGGCGGCCCCCGGAGGAGCTCGACCTCGAGGCCGAGCCCTTCATGGAGAACCCGCTCGTGGTCATCGCTCCGCCCGCCCATCCCCTGGTGCGGGCGCAGCCGGTGCCGCTCGCGCGCCTGCAGGAGGAGACCTTCGTCGTGCGCGAGCCCGGCTCCGGGACGCGCATCGCCATGGAGCGCCACTTCGAGGCGCACGCCGTGCTCCTCGAAGTGGCGCTCCATGGC
>WGBS01000021.1 GCA_015494165.1 Gammaproteobacteria bacterium
CCGCGCGTCGGTGGCGACGTCGAAGTCCTTCGGCTCGCGCCCGAGCAGCAGGTCGCGCACCCCGCCGCCCACCAGGTAGGCCTGGTAGCCCGCCTTGTGCAGGCGGTAGAGCACCTTGAGAGCGTTCTCGCTGATGTCGGCCCGCGAGATGTTGTGCTCGGCGCGCGGGATGATGCGGGGTGCGTCGGGCCTCGGCCGTGCCTGTGCCTGTCCTGTCTCCGTCACGGAATGTGGCGAACTCTGGCCACTCCGCTAGCGGATTGGCCAGCGCTGAGGTGCTTCGCGACCATTTTGTCTTCCTTGCATCGCCATGCACTTCCGTGTGCATGGGCCATCCCGCGGCCGTCCCTGGCCGCGGGGAAGCCCTGAAAAATTTTTTTCAGGGCTTCCGTCCGGCTTGAGCGCCGGAGGCGTGCGCGTATAATACCACCGCTTCGCCGCCCCAGGCAGGCGGCGCCCGCTCCCTTCGTCTAGTGGCCTAGGACGCCGGCCTCTCACGCCGGTAACAGGGGTTCGAGTCCCCTAGGGAGCGCCAGTCCCGCACCCCTGCACGTGACGCCGGCGCTACCAGTGCGCGGCCTCCGCGAGCGCGTCCATCACCTCCTTCAGGTTGGCCTCGCCGTTGTCGACGATGCACACCAGATTGGCGACGCTGCAGACGCTGCTCGCGCGGCCGCGCACCATCCAGCCGCCGGGCGGCGTCCAGCCGGGCATGCCCGTAAACATGGAGAGCTGGTCGGCGTTGCCCTGCACCATGCGCTTGTAGTCGTGGGCGAAGCGCGCCAGGCGCCGCAGCCCCTCCTCGTCGAGCAGCCCCAGCCCCTCCACGAACGCGCCGTCGTCGCGGAAGCGGCAGACCGCCAGCACGCCGTCGAGCGCAAGCAGCCGCCGGATCATCAGGGCTCTCCGCGGGCGGCGAGGGCCCGGTAGGCGGCCTCGTAGTCGGCCTCGTCGTTGGCGAGCACCACGCCGCAGTGGCCGTGAGTGAGCGCCGACCACTCGAGGCCGACGAAGCCGAAGCCCTCGATGGGGTAGAAGCCCTCCATGCCGGTCATGCGCTCCCAGCCGCGCGCCTGCATGGTGGCGATGGCCGTGTTGGCCACGCACATGTGGCAGAGCAGGTCGAGCACCGTGGCGTCGAGGCCCTCGGCACCCTCGGCGATACGGTGCTCGCGCAGCTCGCCGCGGTCGTTGAAGGTGAACGCCGCCCGCGCCCCGGGCAGCTCCAGCAGCGCGTCCAGATCCGCCATGGCTCGGCTCCTCCGCTGTCGGCCCGCGCGGGCCCTTCAGACGAGATCGGTGGGGGCGTCGGCGAGACGCTCGCGCATGAGCGCCAGCACCTCGTTCAGGGCGCCCGCCTCGTTGTCGAGGAAGCAGAAGACGTTGGCGACCACGCAGACAGTGAAGCGCGGCCCGCGCACCACCCAGCCGCGGGCGGGCACCAGGCCGCAGCCCTCGCCGCAGAAGCCGCCGAGGATGTCGGCCTGCATGTGCAGCCCCATGGTCGTGGCGCGGCACATGATGGAGGCGCGGCGGGCGTCCTCGTCGTCGAGCCGGCCCCTGCAGACGTAGCGGTCGCCCCGGTAGGAGTACTCGCCGGCGGCGATCACCCCGGGCATCGCGGCGAGCTCGCTGATGAGGCTCATGTGGGCTCCCCCTGTGGCGCCGGTTCGCCCGGCTTGGTCAGTTTCCGCACCTTAGTACCACAGGAACGCCGGTTGCCGCCACGCGACGGGCGTTCCCCGCGCGGGCTAGAATGCGTGGATGCCCTTCCGCGAACGGCTCGCCCTGCTCGCCCGGCGTGCGGGGGCGGCGCTCTACGACGGCCTGCTGCTGCTCGCGCTGTGGCTCGTGGCTACGGCCGCGGTGCTGGCCCTGCGCGGCGGCGAGGCCGTGCCGCCGGGCACCGTGTGGTTCGAGCTCTGGCTGCTCGCCGTCGCCTTCGCCTTCCACGGCTGGTTCTGGGTCCACGGCGGCCAGACGCTGGGGCTGCGCGCCTGGCGGCTGCGCGTGGTGCGCGCCGACGGCGCCCCGCTCGGCTGGGGCGACGCCGCGCGCCGATTCGCCGCGGCGCTGCTCGCCTTGGCACCGGCCGGCCTCGGCTGGCTGTGGATGCTCGCCGACCGCGAGGGCCGTGCCTGGCACGACCGGCTCTCGGGCACGCGCGTGGTGTGGATGCGCGGCTGAGGGCTCAGCGCACCCGCGCCAGCGCCCAGGCGCCGGCCGCGGCGACGAGGGCGAGCGGCGCGGCGGCGGCGAGCGCCGGCGGCAGGCCGTAGGCGAGGGCGGCGTGGTTGGCGGCGCGCAGCACGATCAGGAACGCGATGCCCGCGAGCGCGCCGGCGAAGAGCCGCGCGCCCGCGCCACGGCGGCGCAGGGGCCCCAGCACGAAGGGCACGCCGAGGGCCATCATCGCGAGCCCCGACAGCGGCGCCAGCAGCTTGAGCCAGAAGGCGAGCTCGTAGGGGCGGGCGTCGAGGCCGTTGCCGCGCAGATAGGCGACATAGTCGCGCAGGCCGCGCAGCGTGAGCTCCCAGGGCTCGACGGCGAGCGCGCGCACGAGCCCGGGCGCGACGCGCACCTGCGTGAGGAGGCGCCCGTGGCGCGCCGTGCGCACGGTGCCGTCCGCGGCAAGCCGTGTCTCGCGCACCTCCAGCAGCAGCCAGGCGCCGCGGGCGGCGTCGTAGCGCGCCTCGCGCGCGCGGGCGATGCGCACGAGGCGGCGCTCGGGGCCGAGCTCGAGGAGCTCCACCCCGAGGAGCCGCTCGGGCGAGGCGGCATGGCGCGCGTGCAGGATGCGCGCGCCGTCGCGCATCCACAGCCCGTAGCGCGTGCCGAGGCTGAGCTGCTCGCCGCGCAGCGCCGCGCGCCGCGCCTCGGCGAGCTGGCGCGCGGGCGCGCCGGCGAGCTCGTCCACCGCCGCCGCCGCCCCCACCAGCACCAGGCCGCCGGCGAGCACCGCGCCCACGATGCCGGCCACCGAGAAGCCCGCCGCCCGCATGGCGGTGAGCTCGCTGCGCGCGGCCAGGCCGCCGAGGCCGAGCAGGACGCCGATGAGCCCCGCGCTCGGCACCAGCGGCACGAGCTGCGAGGGCAGCACCATGAGCACGTAGAGGACGGCCTCGCCGAGGCCGTAGCCGCCCTTGCCGATGTCGGCCGCCTCCCCCACGAGCCCGAAGAGCGCCACCAGCCCGGCGAGGACCGCGAGCACCAGGCCCGAGGCGGCGAGCACCGCGCGCGCCACGTAGCGCACCAGGATGGGGCTCACGCGCGCGCCTCCCGCGCCGGCGGCGCAAGGCGCAGCATCCCCTGGTCCCAGGCGAGCAGCAGCGCCGCCGCGCCCAGCATCAGCGCGTGCACCCAGGCCATGCCGAGACGCTCGGGGACCAGCCCCTTCTCCACCCACACCTGCCCCACCGTCAGCAGGTTCGCGTAGGCGAGGTAGAGGGCCAGCGCGAGGGCGATGCGCCAGGCGCGCGGGCGCCGCGGGTTGCCGCGCGCGAGCGGCAGCGCGAGCAGCGCGAGCACCACCGCCGAGACCGGCACCGCCAGCCGCCAGTGCAGCTCGGCCCAGTCGCGCGGGGTGCCGCGCTCGAGCAGCAGCCGCGTGGGCAGGGCGTCGTGCTTGGCGCGCGCGCGCGGCGGCGCGGCGCGGATGCGCAGCCCGTGGCGCTCGAAGCGCGCGATACGCAAGCGCGCGCTGCCCGGCGTGCCCTCGTAGCGCCAGCCCGCCTGGAACTCGAGGTAGCGGTCGCCGCTCGCGGGGTCCGTGACCTCGCGCGCGCGCCCCGCCGTCACCACGGTCACCCCCTCGGGCCCCTCGGCGTAGGCGAAGGGCGCGAGCAGCGTCCCGTCGGGCCGCACCGCCTCGACATAGAGCACGCGGCGGCCCACGCGCGAGGCCTGGAAGACGCCCGGGCGCAGCACGCGGGTCTCGGCCTCGCGCTCGGCGCGCGCCTGCACCTCGTAGCCGCGCGCCGCGGCCCACGGCGCCACCCACAGCGACAGCGTCCCGCCGAGCGCGGCGGCGAGCAGCGCCACGGCGAGCAACGGCCGGTAGAGCCGCGCAGGACCCGCGCCGCAGGCGGCCATCACCACCAGCTCGCGCTCGCGGTTGAGGCGCCCGAGCGCGAGCAAGGCCCCGAGATAGAGGCCCACGGGCACGAGCAGCGCCAGGTAGGAGAGCCCCTTGAGGCCGATGAGGGTGAGCACCGCCCTCGCCGGCAGCTCCCCCGCGGCGGCCTCGCCGAGATAGCGCACCAGGCGGTTGACCACGAGCACGAGCCACAGCACCACCGTCACCGCGGCCGAGGCGGCGGCGATCTCGCGGGCGAGATAGCGGTCCAGCACGCGCATGGCGCGGATTCCGATGGCAGGGGGGCTCCGGTAAACTGTGCCGGCCGCGCGCCACGGTACCCGATCGCCGCGCGCCGCACAAACGCGCGGCGCCCGCGCGGCCGTCCCGTTTCGCGTTTCCGGGGAGCGAGCACATGGAGTTCACGGTCAAGAGCGGCAGCCCCGCCAAGCAGCGCACGGCGTGCGTGGTGGTGGGGGTCTACGAGCCGCGCCGCCTCAGCGCACCGGCGGCCGAGCTCGACGAGGCGAGCGGCGGCTTCCTCACCGCGCTCCTGCGACGCGGCGACCTCGAGGGCCGCAAGGGCCAGACCCTGCTCGTCTACAACGTGCCGAACGTGCTCTGCGACCGCGTGCTGCTGGTGGGGCTCGGGCGCGAGCGCGACTTCGACGAGCGCGCCTTCCGCGAGGCGGTGGCGACCGCCGCGCGCACCCTCGACGAGCGCGGCGCCATGGAGGCGGTCTGCTTCCTCACCGCCCTGCCGGTCAAGGGGCGCGACACGGCCTGGAAGGTGCAGCAGGCGGTGCAGGCCGTCGAGCACGCCCTCTACCGCTTCGACCAGCTCAAGAGCGAGCCCGAGCGCCCGCGCCGCCCCCTGCGGCGGCTGGTGCTGGCGGTGCCGAGCCGGCGCGAGCTCGCCGCCGGCGAGGAGGCGGTGCGCGCCGGGCGCGCCGTGGCCGAGGGCGTGCGCCTGACGCGCGACCTCGGCAACCTGCCGCCCAACACCTGCACGCCCACCTACCTCGCCGACGAGGCGCGCGCCCTCGCCGGGCGCCACCCGGAGCGCGTGCGCGTGCAGGTGCTGGGGCGCGAGGACATGGAGCGGCTCGGCATGGGCGCCTTCATGGCCGTGGCGCGCGGCAGCGCCGAGCCGCCGCGGCTCATCGTCGTCGAGTACCGCGGCGGCGGGGAGGACGAGCGCCCGGTGGCGCTGGTGGGCAAGGGCGTCACCTTCGACTCCGGCGGCATCTCCATCAAGCCCGCCCAGGCCATGGACGAGATGAAGTTCGACATGTGCGGGGCGGCGAGCGTGCTGGGCACGCTCGAGGCCTGCGCGCGCCTGGGGCTGCCGCTCAACGTCGTCGGCGTCATTCCCGCCACCGAGAACCTGCCGAGCGGGACCGCCAGCCGCCCCGGCGACATCGTGCGCAGCCTGTCGGGCCAGACCATCGAGATCCTGAACACCGACGCCGAGGGCCGCCTCATCCTCTGCGACGCCATCACCTACGCCGAGCGCC
>WGBS01000022.1 GCA_015494165.1 Gammaproteobacteria bacterium
GCGCCTGCCGGGGCCGAGCTCGGAGTGGGCCCGCGCCCACCCGGCGCCGGAGGGGCTGCGCTTCCCCGCGGCGCGGCCGCCGCGGCGCGCGCGCGCCGGCGCCAACGTCACCCAGATGCACTACGCGCGCCGCGGCATCGTCACCCCCGAGATGGAGTTCGTGGCGATCCGCGAGAGCCAGCGTCTCGAGGCCCTGCGCGACAGCGGGCTGCTCGCCCAGCACCCCGGCGAGGCCTTCGGCGCGCGCCTGCCGGCCGAGATCACGCCGGAGTTCGTGCGCCGGGAGGTCGCCGCCGGCCGCGCGATCATCCCCGCGAACGTCAACCACCCGGAGCTCGAGCCGATGATCATCGGCCGCAGCTTCCTCGTGAAGGTCAACGCCAACATCGGCAACTCCCCCGTCACCTCCTCGATCGAGGAGGAGGTCGAGAAGCTGCTGTGGGCGATCCGCTGGGGCGCGGACACGGTCATGGACCTGTCCACGGGCCGGCACATCCACGAGACGCGCGAGTGGATCATCCGCAACTCGCCCGTGCCCGTCGGCACCGTGCCCATCTATCAGGCCCTCGAGAAGGTGGACGGCCGCCCCGAGGAGCTCACCTGGGAGATCTTCCGCGACACGCTCATCGAGCAGGCCGAGCAGGGCGTGGACTACTTCACCATCCATGCGGGCGTGCTCCTGCGCTACATCCCGCTCACGGCGCGGCGCGTGACGGGCATCGTCTCGCGTGGCGGCTCCATCATGGCCAAGTGGTGCCTGGCCCACCACCAGGAGAACTTCCTCTACACGCACTTTGAGGAGATCTGCGAGATCATGAAGGCCTACGACGTGGCCTTCTCGCTCGGCGACGGCCTGCGGCCGGGCTCCATCGCCGACGCCAACGACGAGGCGCAGTTCGCGGAGCTGCGCACGCTGGGCGAGCTGACGCGCATCGCCTGGGAGCACGACGTGCAGGTGATGATCGAGGGCCCGGGGCACGTGCCCATGCAGCTCATCCGCGAGAACATGGAGCGCGAGCTCGGCGACTGCATGGAGGCGCCCTTCTACACCCTGGGGCCGCTGGTGACGGACGTCGCGCCGGGCTACGACCACATCACCTCCGCCATCGGCGCGGCCATGATCGGCTGGTACGGCGCCTCCATGCTGTGCTACGTCACGCCCAAGGAGCACCTCGGCCTGCCCGACAAGCACGACGTGCGCGAGGGGCTCGTGGCCTACCGCATCGCCGCCCACGCCGCCGACCTCGCCAAGGGCCATCCGGGGGCGCAGCTGCGCGACAACGCGCTGTCGAAGGCGCGCTTCGAGTTCCGCTGGGAGGACCAGTTCAACCTCTCGCTCGACCCCGAGCGCGCGCGCGAGTACCACGACGAGACCCTGCCCAAGGAGGCGCACAAGCTCGCGCACTTCTGCTCCATGTGCGGGCCGCAGTTCTGCTCCATGCGCATCAGCCACGAGCTGCGCGAGGAGGCCGAGCGCGGGCTCAGGGAGAAGGCCGGGGAGTTCCGCGAGACGGGGGGCGAGCTCTACCGCAAGCTGTGAAGCGGGCTGCGGCCCGCAGCTTGCAGCTTGCAGCTCGCAGGCTGCAGTCCACGGTCCGCAGCAGCCCGTCAGCCGCGCCCCGCTTTGGGGTCGCGTCGCTTTCCCGTCTCCCGCAGCCCGTCCCCCGTGCACTTCCGCGAAGCGGGTGAGACGGGAGTCGGGAGACGAGGGTCGGTGCGCGCTCCGCGCGCGGCTGTTTCTTTCCCGCCTCCCGAAACCCGTCTCCCGTAACCTGCCTTCACGGCGTCTCGAGGGTGGCGAGCGAGCCGAGCGCGGCGCGGATCTCGTCGAGCGTGAGGAAGCGCGGGTCCAGGGACGGGTCCTCCCAGTGGCCGCAGCGCAGGCGCCACGGCGCGTTCGGTCCGTCGCCCGCCAGGTAGAGCTCGGTCGCGTACATCCACTGGCTGGGGCCGCCGGCCAGCCACAATCCCGCGAGCAGAGGTCCGCGCGCGGGTGCGCGCACGAGGTTGGGATCCTCGTCGTGCACCACGCGCACGATCCGGTAGCGCCCGGGCGGCACCGTCACGGCCACCGGCGGCGCGCCGCGCAGCTCCAGGGCGCAGTGCGGCCGGAAGGGGTCCACGTCGGCGTAGGGGAGCACGCGCCCGTCCTGCACGTAGACCTCCCCCTCGCCCGGCGGCACTTCCACTGCCCGGTTCAGCACGAGGACGCTGCCCGGCGGCGGCGTGTGCAGCCGCTGCCAGCGGCGCTCGAGACCCGAGGCCTGGGCGCAGGCGGCGGCCACCGTGGCCGTCAGGGCGAGAGCAAGGGGCAGCAGCTTCGCTCGCATGGGAGCCTCCCGAAGCGTGTGGACCTGGACCCGGACCCGAAGTCTGACCCGGAAGCCGGGTGCAGGTTCAACGGCCGGCGAGCGCCCGCCAGGTGTGGAAGGCGCGCTGGGCGGCGGTGAAGGCGCTCAGGACGGCGATGGCCCACACCGCGGGCGCCAGCAGGTCGAGCACGAGCCCGGCACCGAGCACCACGACGCGCTCCGGGCGTGTCATGAGCCCCACCCGGCAGGAGACGCCGAGCCCCTCCGCGCGCGCCCGGGTGTAGCTCACGAGCACCGAGGCGAGGAGGGCGAGCACCACGCCCGCCGCGTGCACGGCCTCGCCCGCCAGGGCGAAGCGGTAGGCCACGGCGGCGAGCACGACGCCCTCGGCGATCCGGTCCACGGTCGAGTCCAGGAAGGCGCCGAACGGCGTGGGGCCGCGGCCGGCGCGCGCGAGCGCGCCGTCCACGAGATCGAGGGCGCTGCCGGCCAGGAAGACGAGCCCGCCGGCGAGGGGGCGCCCCGCCGCCACCAGCCCCGCGGCGGCGATGGCGAGCGCCCCGCCGGCGAGGGTGACGGCGTTCGGGCTCACCGACAGCCGCCCCAGCAGGGCGACGAGCGGCGCGGCGAGGCGGCGCAGGCCCTCGCCGAGCTGCTCGCGCAGCGTCTCCATGAGCGGCTCGTGGGCGGTCAAGGCTCGCTCCCTTCCTCGATCCCTGGCGACTCGGCCTCCATTACAGCGCATTTCGGCCCCGCGTGCAGGCGAGCGGGAGTGCTATCATCGCGGGTGGGCGCCACCGGAGCGGGCGGCGCCGCGCAGCGGGGGAAGGGGAGTGCGGATGGAAGGAGCGGACGGCAAAGGCGGGCGGCGCGGCTTCCTGCGCTGGGCGGCCGCCGCCGGCGGGCTGCTCGGGCTCGGGCGGCTGGCGCGCGCGCACCACACCGAGACCCACTTCGGCGAGACCACCGCCCACAAGCTGGTCTACCAGCTCAACAAGGCCGACCCGGACTACATCGGGCACGTGCTGTTCTCGGTGGGGGAGATGCTGCGCAAGTACGGCGACGACATCGAGCTGGTCGTCACCGTCATCGGCCCCGGCCTGCATCTCCTGGCGAGGGAGCCCGGCCGTCCCATCCCGCTGGAGCTGCGCCAGCGCGCCGCGAGCCTCGCCCAGTACGGCGTCGCCTTCCACGCCTGCGGCAACACCCTCAAGGGGCTCGGGTGGACCGCGGACGATCTCGTAGACTTCGCTCAGGTGGTGCCGATCGGCGCCGACGACCTGATGCGCCTCCAAGAGCGCGGCTTCGCCTACATCAGCTGGTAGGCGGGCGCCGCGCCGTAGCCGGGCTCAGGCCTTCTCGGGCAGCGCCAGCGGGGCGCGCAGGCGCACGATCTGGCGGTGCCCCTCCCGGTCGACGATCTCGACGCTGTGCAGCTCGGTGCCGTGCTCGTCGACGTAGACCGCTTCCGGATGGGGGATGAGGTGGTCGATATTCTCCATCGCCACCTCGAGCTCGTCGTCCTTGGGATCGTAGACGATGCCGTAGAGGGGCAGCCACTCGGCCTCCACCTGGTCGCCGAGGTCGAGCCCCTCGACCTCGACCTCCGCGCGCATCCCCTCGAGGACGCGGCTGACCCGGTTGAAGTACTCCTCCCACTGCTCGCGCTCGAGCTGGCGCACGCTCATGGCCCTTCTCCTCCGGTGTCCGCAGCGACCATCGCCTGCCGCGCGCGCGCACGCGGCGGCCACTGCCCGCAACATGTGGGCCGGCGCCGGCCCTTTCAACGCGCGGACGGGCGCGCGGGTCAGGCGGGCGCGCGCCAGGTGCCCGAGCGCCCGCCGCTCTTCTCGAGCAGGCGCACGCCCTCGATCACCATGCCGCGGTCCACGGCCTTGCACATGTCATAGACCGTGAGCAGGGCGACCTGCACCGCGGTCAGGGCCTCCATCTCCACCCCCGTGCGCCACTCCGCCTCCACCGTGGCGCGGCAGAGCACGGCGGCGTCGTCGGGCTCGGCTTCGAGCTCGACCTCCACGCGCGTCAGCGGGATCGGGTGGCACAGCGGCACGAGCTCCGGCGTGCGCTTGGCCGCCATGATTCCGGCCACGCGCGCCACCCCGAGCACGTCGCCCTTGCGGTGGCGCCCCTCGCGGATGAGCTCGAGCGTCGGCGGGCGCATGCGGATGCGGCCCTCGGCCACCGCGCACCGCCGCGTCGGGGGCTTGTCGCCGACGTCCACCATGCGGGCGTTGCCGCCCTCGTCGAAATGGGTGAGCTCGCTCATGGCTGTCTCCCGGCTCCTGCAGCCGGTATTTCAGCAGCCCGGGCCGCGCCTGGCGAGCCCCGCGGCGCTGGCGGCGCCCGGCGGGCGCGGGTAGAGTGAGACGGAGACGGAGCCCGGAGATCCCGATGCGGGTGGAGGTGCGCTACCTGGCCAGCCTGCGCGAGCGCCTCGGGCGCGAGCGGGCGGTGGTGGAGGCGCCGGAGGCGAACCGCCTCACGGTGGCCGAGGTCTGGGAGCGGGCGGCGGGCCAGGGGCCGCTGCCGGCGGGCGTCCTGTGCGCGGTCAACATGGAGTACGCCACCCCCGACCGGGAGGTGCGCGACGGTGACGAGGTCGCCTTCTTTCCGCCCGTGACGGGGGGAGCGCCCACGCGCGGCGAATCGGCGCGGGCCTGCGGGCGGACCGCGGAGCGCGGCCTGCGTCTGCGGCACGGAGGGCGGCGCCGTGAATGTTGAGGTCGGTCTGCGCGAGCGCCCCTTCGACCCGTGGGCCGAGCTCGCGGCGCGCACGCGCGCACGCCGCACGGATCTCGGCGCGGCGGCGGTGTTCGTGGGCACCATGCGCGACCGCAACGAGGGCGAGACCGTCGAGTCCATGTTCCTCGAGCATTACCCGGGCATGACCGAGCGCGAGCTGGAGCGCGCCGCCCGCGCGGCGCTCGAGCGCTGGGGCGCCTCCGACGCGCTCGTCCTGCACCGGGTCGGCGAGGTGCGCCCGGGCGAGACGCTGGTGCTGGTCGCGGTGTGGGCCGCCCATCGTGCCCACGCCTTCGCCGCCTGCCGCGAGCTGATGGAGGCGGTCAAGCACCGCGTGCCGCTGTGGAAGCGCGAGCGCACGGCCGCGGGCGAGCGCTGGGTGGAGCGCAACACCCCGGGCGAGGTGGCCGCATGGGGGGCGCCGGCCGAGCCGCCGGAGCAGGCTTGAATCGGGCGCGTGCCGCACCCACGCAAGGGGCGTGGGCCGCAGGCGCGGCGACGGCAGAGGGAGGCAGCGCATGGCACCCCTGAGCGAGGCGGACCTGGCGCGCTACCGCGAAAAGCTGGAGGCGCGGCGGCGCGAGCTGCTGGAGGAGATCCGCACCGAGCTGCATCGCACCGAGGAGGAGAGCTACGTCGAGCTCGCCGGCCGCGTGCACGACGAGGGCGAGGAGGCGGTCGCCGACCTGCTCGCGGACATGAACCTGGACTTCGTCGCGCGCCAGATCGAGGAGCTGCGCGAGGTGGAGGACGCCCTCGGCCGGATCGAGCGCGGCGAGTACGGCGTGTGCGTCGACTGCGGGGGCGAGATCGAGCGTGAGCGGCTCGACGCGCAGCCCACGGCGCTGCGCTGCATCGACTGCCAGGCCGCCTGGGAGCGCACCCACGCCACGGGGCCGGGACACCCCACGAGCCTGTGAGCGGCGGGGTGCGGTTCGCAGGTGGCGGCTCGCGGCTGTCGGACGGCGGCGACGGCCACCGCGTGAGCTTCCCCGTCTGAGGCGGCAGAGGCGAGAGACGGGGGTCGGGAGACGAGGGTCGGTGCGCCCTTCGGGCGCAGCCGTTTGAGCCTGCCCATCTCCTTGGTCCTTGGTCGGGGCTGGAAGCCCCTCCCACAATCGGGTTACGGCTTGCAGGTTACGGTGTACAGTCACCCGTCTCCCGTAACCCGTCTCCCGTTGCCCGTCTCCCGCTACCCGCCTCTCGTGGCCGTGCGGGGCGGCCTAGGCCGCCTACCACGGCTGCTCAGGCCGCGAGCAGCGGCACCAGGAGCAGGGCGACGATGTTGATGACCTTGATGAGCGGGTTGATGGCCGGGCCTGCCGTGTCCTTGTAGGGGTCGCCCACGGTGTCGCCGGTGACGGCGGCCTTGTGCGTCTCCGAGCCCTTGCCGCCCAGGTTGCCGTCCTCGATGTACTTCTTGGCGTTGTCCCAGGCGCCGCCGCCGGTGGTCATGGAGATGGCGACGAAGAGGCCGGTGACGATGGCGCCCATGAGCACGCCGCCGAGGGCGCGCGGGCCGAGCAGCAGACCCACCAGCACCGGCACCAGCACGGGCAGCAGCGCCGGCACCACCATCTCGCGGATGGCGCTGCGCGTGAGCATGTCCACCGCGCGCGAGTAGTCGGGCCTGGTCTTGCCCTCCATGATGCCGGCGATCTCGCGGAACTGGCGCCGCACCTCCTCGACGACGGCGCCGGCGGCGCGCCCCACCGCCTCCATGGCCAGCGCCCCGAACAGGAAGGGCACCAGGCCGCCGAGGAAGAGGCCGATGATGACGCGGTAGTCCGAGAGGTCGAAGTCGAGCACCGCGCCGAGGTGGGCCTTGAGCTCGTGGGTGTAGTCGGCGAAGAGCACCAGCGCCGCGAGCCCCGCCGAGCCGATGGCGTAGCCCTTGGTGACCGCCTTGGTGGTGTTGCCGACGGCGTCCAGCGGGTCGGTGACCGCGCGCACCTCGGAGGGCAGCTCCGCCATCTCGGCGATGCCGCCGGCGTTGTCCGTGATCGGGCCGTAGGCGTCGAGGGCGACGATGATGCCCGTCATGGAGAGCATGGCGGTCGCCGCGATGGCGATGCCGTAGAGCTCCGCGAGCTGGTAGGCTCCCCAGATGGCCGCGCATACGGCGAGCACCGGGAGCGTGGTGGACTTCATGCCGACGGCGAGGCCCGCGATGATGTTGGTGGCATGACCCGTGGTCGAGGCCTGGGCGATGTGGCGCACCGGCTTGAACTGGGTGCCCGTGTAGTACTCGGTGATCACCACCATGGCGCCGGTGAGCGCGAGCCCGATGAGGGCGGAGCCGTAGAGCGCCATCGTCGAGTAGCGCCCGTTGTCGCCCATGAGCCAGTCGGTGACGGGATAGAAGAGGGCTGCTGCGATCACGCCCGAGACGATCAGGCCGCGGTAGAGAGCCCCCATGATCTTGCCCTCCCGCGGCGAGCGCACGAAGAAGGTGCCGATCACCGAAGCGACGATGGAGGCCCCGCCGAGCACCAGCGGATAGGCCACCGCCTCGCCGCCTGCGGCCTTGAAGGTGAGGGCGCCGAGGAGCATGGTGGCGATGATGGTCACCGCATAGGTCTCGAACAGGTCCGCGGCCATGCCGGCGCAGTCGCCCACGTTGTCGCCGACGTTGTCGGCGATGACCGCCGGGTTGCGCGGGTCGTCCTCGGGGATGCCGGCCTCGACCTTGCCGACGAGGTCGGCACCGACGTCGGCGCCCTTGGTGAAGATGCCGCCGCCGAGACGGGCGAAGACCGAGATCAGTGAGCCGCCGAAGCCGAGGCCCACCAGCGGCGCGAGCGCCGTCGCCTCGCCGCTCGGGGTCATGGCGAGCAGGGCGGCGTAGTAGCCGCTGACCCCGAGCAGCCCGAGGCCGACCACCAGCAGGCCCGTGATGGCGCCGCCGCGGAAGGCCACGCGCAGCGCCGCATCGAGCCCGCTGCGGGCCGCCTCGGCGGTGCGCACGTTGGCGCGCACCGAGATGTTCATGCCGATGTAGCCGGCCAGCGCCGAGCACACCGCGCCGATGGCGAAGCCGACCGCGGTGAGGGCGTCGAGCGCCACGAAGAGCACCACGAACAGCACGATGCCGACGACGGCGATGGTCGTGTACTGCCGGTTCAGATAGGCCGCGGCGCCCTCCTGCACGGCCGCCGCGATCTGGCGCATGCGCTCGCTGCCGGCCGGCTGCGCCAGGATCCAGCGCGCCGAGACGATGCCGTAGACGATGGCGGCCGCCCCGCACGCGAGGGCGATGACGAGTGCTGCGGACATGCGTGGCCTCCCCTCTCTGCTCTGCTGCTCCGCCGCCGCGCGGGCGGCCCATGGCGCCCGGCCGGCTCCCGCCCGCCGGGCGCTCCCCGCCGCCGGGGCGCCCCGCTCAGAAGCGGAAGCGCGTCCCCGGCCGGAAGCCGAAGGCTTCCTCGAGGCCCAGCTCGCGGATGAGGCGGTCGACCGCCTCCTGGCCGTGCTCGCGCTGCACCTCCGCCAGCACCAGGCGCGCGGCGTTGCGGTTGTAGCCCGACCCCATCCGCACGTGGGTGGCGAGCAATTCTCGGGCCTTCTCCAGCGTCATCGCATGACCCGGGTCAATCCGCCCCTCACCGGAGCTCGAAGGCCGGCAGGCGCTTCGGCACCGCCACGTTCTTCAGCCGCACGTACTGCGGCATGCCGTTGCGGTAGGGCGGGTAGTCCTCGCCGCGGATGAGCGGCTCGAGGTACTCGCGGCACTTGGCGGTGATGCCGAAACCGTCGCGGGTGATGAAGCTCTTGGGCATCATCTTCTCGCGGTTCGCGACCTTCTTGAGCGGCGCCTCGCCGATGGTCCAGCGGTAGGGCTTGCTCGACTTGCGCACGATCGCCGGCATCACCGAGTTCTTGCCCGCGAGCGCCATCTCCACCGCCGCCTTGCCCACCGCGTAGGCCTGCTCGACGTCGGTCTTCGACGCGATATGGCGGGCGGCGCGCTGGAGGTAGTCCGCCACCGCCCAGTGGTACTTGAGCCCGAGCCCCTCCTTGATCATGCCGGCGATGACCGGGGCGGCGCCGCCGAGCTGGGCGTGGCCGAAGGCGTCGCGCGTGCCCTGGTCCGAGACGAAGTGCCCGTCGGGCCAGCGCAGCCCCT
The DNA here is from genome assembly GCA_015494165.1 of Gammaproteobacteria bacterium. GTDB lineage: Bacteria > Pseudomonadota > Gammaproteobacteria > S144-34 > S144-34 > S144-34. Next base: position 9,202 of record WGBS01000022.1, read on the forward strand.
CGGAGACGACCACCGAGCAGTAGCCGTGCTTGCGCACCATGGCGTCGACCTTGGCGAGGAAGCGGTCCTGGTCGAAGCGCACCTCCGGGAACAGGATCACGATGGGCAGCTCCATGTCCTCGCCCGAGGCGAGCCCGCCGGCGGCCGCGATCCAGCCCGCATGCCGGCCCATGACCTCGAGGACGAAGACCTTGGTCGAGGTCTTGGCCATGGAGGCCACGTCCAGGGTGGCCTCGCGCGTGGAGACGGCAATGTACTTCGCCACGGAGCCGAAGCCGGGGCAGTTGTCGGTGATGGGCAGGTCGTTGTCCACGGTCTTCGGCACGTGGATGGCCTGGATCGGGTAGCCCATCTTCTCCGAAAGCTGGGAGACCTTGAGGCAGGTGTCGGCCGAGTCCCCGCCGCCGTTGTAGAAGAAGTAGCCGATGTTGTGGGCCTCGAAGACCTCGATCAGGCGCTCGTACTCGGCGCGGTTCTCCTCCAGGCTCTTGAGCTTGTAGCGGCAGGAGCCGAAGGCGCCGCCGGGGGTGTGGCGCAGGGCCGCGATGGCGCGCGCGCTCTCCTTGGAGGTGTCGATCAGGTCCTCGGTGAGAGCGCCGATGATCCCGTTGCGGCCCGCATAGACCTTGCCGATGCGGTCGCGGTGCTTGCGGCAGGTCTCGATCACGCCGCAGGCGCTGGCGTTGATGACGGCGGTCACGCCGCCGGACTGGGCGTAGAAGGCGTTCTTCTTGGCCATCGCGTCCTCCCCCTGGTCCTCTCCGCGGCCCCGCCGCGGCGGGCGGCGGGGCGATGCC